>JAYVKA010000044.1:0-10281 GCA_043768885.1 Planctomycetota bacterium | reverse complement strand
CCGCGTCGGTGGCTTCCGAAACATCGAAAATTTCAAAACCGCCATCTACTTTTACTGTGGTGGACTCAGCCTACACCCACAATAATCCCGGATGGACCTCTAAATCGGGCCATGATTTTGGTATTCATGTTTACGGTTCCGATCAGCAAAAACCAATGGTACTATCGATCTGCGAGTGTTCAGGTTGATAGCAGTTCGCCTAAAGTGCAGTTCTTCATCAGGAAAGACATAAAACCGTTCACGGACCCGTACCGTACGGCGGGAAAATGCCCGTCCTTTTTGCCTACGAACTTTATCCCCGAAATGCTCGCCGCGCAATGATCGCAATCCCAACAATCCCGACAGCGAAACCTGCTATCCAGAAAACCGGAAATCTCTTGCGAGCACCTTCAGGTTCAGGATAGCCAAAATCAGACACTCTAAATACGTCATCCCGATATGGGATTTTTTCAAAAACATAGTTGACGTCCGACTTTGCAGGACTTGGTACAGAATCCAGGTGCTTTCCCTGCAGGATACGAACCGCAACCGGAAATTTGTCGTCAAGCTCCCAAAAGTATGTAGCAAATTTACCTTCTTTTGGTCCTTCCATGCAAACTCGCGACGGCCACGTCTCGAAATCATCACTTCCTTCCGGCCTGCAAAAAAGCAATGTTGCAGAATAAACACGGTACCGCCCATCGCCAGGATTGTTGATCTTCAACCGAACCTGAAGAAACGACTTTCCGTCAATAATGCAATCCGTTACCTCGACCATGCTGAACTTGCCAGTCATCAATAGATCCCGAAGGTCCATAAAGCAGGCAACAAGTCGAAACAAGTCACTTGACTTGATCCTGGTGTTCTCATACGTGGCATATCCCGCATCATCAGCCTTTACGAGTTCGTCCAGCGACCAAGTTTTTCCACCTTTTGGTCTTGACAGTATGGAAGCATAATCTTTATTGCAAAAGATGGAATAAGCAGGTTGCTCCTTGCCACCAGACACCTGAAAAGCAATTTGAGTTGACGTTTTCCCATCGTTCCAGTATATTTCCCGAGTGTCCACCAATAATGAGGAATCCAAGATCGCCCTTACCGCCGGACAATCACTGGCGATCTCTTGGGCATCCATCCATTTGGAAATCAGTTCACCTGCACGTTCCTGGTTTTTGTCGATTTGGACAGAATCAGAAGTACGTGCAGCAGTTGCAAGGAGGACGAAGAACAACAGGATAGATCGCATAAAACTCCAACGCTCCAGGACGCCTTTGAAAAAATCCGCCCTTGACAGGCAAGGGCGGACGCAAAATTCGCGGAACTCTAACGCCGCAGAGAGATATTTACCTCACCGGCAGCTGCATTTCGTTGCATCGCCCACCACTCCTTGGCAACTGCAGGATGTGGTCGGCGAAGTCATCACGCATGGATCCGGCAAGGACACACATGTTGAAGGTATTCCAGGCGCGCCACTTCCCCTTGCCCAACAGTCATCTGTAGAGTTGTCTGTACACGCAAACGCTCCAGTTGACTCGTCGCAAAACGCGATTCGGTTAGTTGCTGCCAAAACCAATGTCAAACAAACAAACACTAGAAATCCAGTTCGAAACATCACTCACTTCCTTTCGCAAATGAAAACACGCTTATGCACACCCGAAACTGCTCCGGGTGCTGCAAATAAATGTCAATTCGTTGCCGAAGTTGGCCAGCCTCCTTTGGCCTAATAACAACAGGAACCGTTACCGTAGAATTGGCGGGAATCACGGTCCCCTGAATGTCTCTCGCCAATGCAAAACAGGAACATGATTTGGCGCTTCCCATGACTCTCGCCGGATGATCTGAAAGGTTTGTCAGCCTGGCCAAACCAATCGTCTCCCTTCCCAAACGAACGTCGTCAACAACTTCTACTTTCCCGGAAATGCGTTGACCCCCAAGCACCATCACTCGAAACTTCTCCGCAATCGGTAGCTGAATCAAGAAAAGCCCAAGCAAGAAAACCGACAAGCCAAAAAGCACGCCTTTTTGTTCCGCTTTAAGCGATTTCAAATGACGTTTTAATTCCAACAAACCAAACAATCGATTATTCTGATACCAACAACACAGAGCCAAAATGGCGACTATTACAAAATCCGTGACTATAAAAACAAGATTGGGTATCTCAATTGCTCCGGCACACCCGCATCCGTCATAACCGAGCAAATACCTAACACACGAAAATATTCCGAATGCTGTGAAAACAAGAATGTCAATTGCCGGCAACCATTTGCGACTGCCAAACACAAAGTTAGCGTATGCGAGACACAATTCGAACACTACCACGACCCACAAAACTTCACGCGACAAAATGAGCCGGACATCGACGAACGGTTCGGTTAACAGCATCCACAGCTTGAGGATGGCTGTGACGCTCAAGAGTAACCCGATCAGGAAGAAGACGACTCGCGCCATTTTGGAACGTGCCAACTTTTGGATGTGACAAGGTTTGGAAAACGACGCCTTGACGAACACACGCTGACGATGATTGACACCGCTCGCAATGGATCGTTTGAATCGATGTCGTAGCGAGTCCGGGAAGACTCTGGACGCCGATTCGGGTTCGCCTTGTCAGTGGGGGCTGGCTGGTCGCCCTGTTCGTTGGTTCCGGCATGCGGGTCGGATGGAAAGCCCCGGAATTGCACGGAAATCACTCGAACGACCCCAGTCTAGCATAGGGGGGGGGGGCGCTGTCAAAGGAAATCCCAAAAGATTTGCCGAATTTTTTAGGTATCGTTTTTTCGTGGAATTTGAGAGGCGACTCCGGCTGAAGCCGGTACTATGAACAAAAAACGAATAATATTTTAGAAATCGATGGCAATGCGACCGCCGAAGCCGTGGATCCAGCCGCTGCCGCCCGGGAAGTTCGCAGTGTCGCTGACGTCGCGGTAGGTGAAAATGTAATTCCCCTGCAGTTTCATGTTCGGGTTAAGGAACCAGTTGACGCCGAACGTCATGTTGTGGAGCTTTCCGCCGTTCAGTCCTGAATCGTTCAGGTCGAGATAATTGTAGCGGGCACCGGCCTGAACGGCTCCGATTCCCTTGCAGGCGTTTTCTTCCGGGCCGATCGGCAGGCGGTACGGATGCAGCGGTTTCACGCGTTCGAAGAAGCCCTTCTTTTTGTCGTAGTTCTCATAGTCGTCGGTCAGAAACCGAAACAACTGGATGTATCCGCCGTGATAGGTCACGTTCGGATCCTGTGCGCCCGCGAAGGTTGTGCTGGCGTCGTGGAAAAGACTGACCAGATACTCGCTTTGGAATGTCCACGGTCCGCGAACCACTACGAGTTCGGTGTTCAGCCATTGCATGTCGTCGCCGAACAATGCGATGCCGGCGGGGACCGGCCAGTCGGCGGACAAACCGCTTCGAATCGCATCACGGGTTCGAAAAGTCTGAATCCGCCCTGGCACTCCTGCCTGGCTGACGGCGGTCGCTTGTCGGCCAGAAATTCCAACATGCGTGAGATAGCGGCCTTCATCGGAGTATTGCAGCAAACGGGTGATTCGCCCGGTCGCAGAATAGTCGCCGTCGCCGGCGTTGAATCCGTAAACGTTGCTGACCGGTTTGAAAATCCCCATCTGCACAACACCCATCTCATCGCAACCATAGTTGCGAAAAGCCTGGATGCCCGGGTTAAATCCGTTGAACGTTCCGCCGTAAAACGTGTCCTGGTTATAGGATCGCTCCATGAGGGGCTGGTACCGGCTGCTGACCAGGTGCTCGAATCCGATTGGCTCTTTTTGCTGGCCGATTCGGAGACTTCCCAGTCGTGGCATGTTGTTGAACTGCCACCAAAAATCGGTCAGGGCTGTTACGGCGTTGTCGGTAAAGCCTGGATTTGTGGCAGAGATTGGCTGATTGCGGGTGCGGAATGAATTCACAAAATCGACTTCAGCAGCCCATTCCTGGTTTTCGTACAGTGTGCCATCGATACGAAAACGGGCTCGCCGCATATCGACGCCGTCGCCGTAGGGAATGTTGATGTTGTTCTGGACCGCCTGGTCGACACTGAACCACGAGGCGTCCATCTGATAACGACCACCCACGTGCACACGAAATTTCTTGTCAGCCGTTTGCAATTCCAGTCCGTTGTTCCATTTGGCAGACATCTTGAGCGGGTCTTCGGGTTCCGGCTTTTTCTCGGCGGGTTTCTCAGCCGCTTTTTCTGCTGGTTTTTCCGTCGCCGGTTTCACGACTGCTTCACCACCTTGCAGAGGCGGATTGCCGGCAAGAGGTTGCTGGTCCTGAGTCGGCGTCGAGTCCTGAACTTGCCAGTTGCTGTTGTAGGCAGGGCCGTTGTACGAGGCATTGCGGCCAGGCAAATTGCCTTGCTGTTGCTGCAAACCAGCTGGAGCCTGAGGATCCCAGGCTTGAAACGCAGAAGCCAGGTGCGGATTGACCAAGGCACCAACGACCGTCGCGAAAATCAAAAGCACCGCTTTACGAAACACGCATTCCTCCCCGATCAACCAACGACGACACCGTCGATTGCAGTCTTAAAACAAGTTCGCTTTCCAAAGGTTTATCGACTGTGCCGAATTTGCGACGTGAGGGTTATTCATCGATCGTAAGGTTTGTAATTGGCAAAGTTGATCACGCTGACGCACCTGATGTGCAAAACAGGTAAGCTGGGTCAAGTTTAACGCGACGTGACGCGCCAGCACGTATTTCTACAGGAAAGAACATCCATGTTCAGAACATCGTTATTGACCCTGGTATTCGTTGCCGTCTGTTCGGCAAACGGATTCGCGCAGGAACCGGCCGAAGTACCGACGATTGACTCACTGGCCTGGCTGGCGGGTCATTGGTCAGGCAGAGACCGAACCGGTCGGGTGACCGGGGAATTCTGGATGAAACCCGACGGCGGACTCATGCTGGGGATCAATCGCAGTGTGTTGGGAAAGTCCAAGGCATCATTCGAGAAACTTCGCATTGTCCAGTCTCGCAAGAAAATCATCTACGTCGCCAGCCCTGGTGGCAGTGGCGATACGGAATTCGTGCTAAAAGAATCTGGTGAACAGGGCGTAACGTTTGAAAACCCTGAAAACGATTTTCCCCAGCGGATCATCTATAGTCGCCAAGGCGATACAATGAAGGCGCGAATCGAAGGGACGGTAGGCGGTGAACTTCAATCGATGGATTGGACATGGCAACTCGTCGCTGAGGAAAAACCGGCAACTCCAAAAGAGGCAAACGGGAAAACGATGCTGCATGGATTAAGAACGGTTGTCTACAAGGTGGACGATCTGGAAAAGGCGAAGAAATGGTACACGGCGGTTCTCGGTTTTGAGCCGTATTTCGACCAGCCTTTTTATGTCGGCTACAGAGTCGGCGGGTTTGAGCTGGGCCTCGACCCGGACATGGAAGGGGTCACACGCGGAAACAACCAGCCTGTCTACTGGGGCGTCGATGATTGTGAAAAGGCGTTGGCGATACTGATGGAAAAGGGTGCCAGCAAGGATTCCGAACCACAAAATGTCGGCGAAGGAATTGTCGTAGCTACGGTACTCGATCCGTTCGGGAACGTGTTTGGAATCATCCAGAATCCGCATTTCAAGATTGAAGAGTAAACCGTCGTGGCCATGGGCTTCCAGCCTGTGGAATAAGGCTCACACAGGCTGGAAGCCTGTGGCCGCGCAACTGCTGCCCCGAATTCGCTAGAATAATTCGCATCGACGATCGCTCGCAACCAAATTATTGCTTCAGGATTTTGTCATGAATCGCATCGCAACCAGGCTCACCACTTTTTGTTTTGGACTCATGTTGGTCCCAACCATCGTCAACGCCCAGGATTGGCCGCAATGGCAGGGAGTGGCTCGTGACGGCGTTTGGAACGAATCCAGGTTGATGGAAAAATTTCCCGCTGACGGTCCGAAGGTTTTGTGGCGGAAGGAAGTCGGCGCTGGATACGGCGGCCCGGCTGTCACGAACGGCCGAATCTTCCTAATGGACTACAAACTGCGCGAAGGCGACCCGACTCCTGACCCAGGCAAGCGAAATCCGATTGAAGGATCCGAGCGGGTTCTCTGCCTGGACGCAAACTCGGGCGAGTGGTTATGGGAACAGGCTTACGATTGCCCTTACCGGATTTCGTTTCCCGCCGGACCACGTTGCACGCCGACGGTCGATGGTGACCATGTTTACACGTTGGGTTCCGAGGGCATGCTGATGTGCCTCGACGCGAACGAGGGCTCGATTCTCTGGAAAGTCGATTTGAAAGAACGATACAAGATGAAAGAGGCTCCGATTTGGGGTTTCGCGGCCCATCCGCTGGTTTGGGGCGACCGCGTTTACACGATGATCGGTGGCGAAAAAGGTGCCGTCGTTGCGATGGACAAAAAAACCGGCGAAGAACTTTGGCGAGCCTGTCCCGATGCGGATACCGGATACTGTCCGCCCAAAGTTGTGATGGCTGGCGGAACAGCCCAAATGCTGGTTTGGACTCCAACGACTTTGAACAGCATCAATCCCGAGGACGGCAAGGTTTACTGGAGCTTTCCCCTTGCACCCGCCTACAA
The DNA here is from genome assembly GCA_043768885.1 of Planctomycetota bacterium. Classification (GTDB taxonomy): domain Bacteria; phylum Planctomycetota; class Planctomycetia; order Pirellulales; family Pirellulaceae; genus BJ22. The sequence goes on along the minus strand of JAYVKA010000044.1, from coordinate 3,751 downwards.
AATGCCAGTCGCGATGCCAGCGGTGGAAAACAACCTGCTCTTTGCCAGCGGCGAAGGCGCGTCGATGTGTGTTCGATTGAACGATGACCAACCAACAGCCGAAGTGGTTTGGGATGGCCAGGGTTTTACGACCAGCCACAGTCCCGTGACGCTTCAGGACGGTTTTGCCTTCGGTGTTGATTTGGGTGGAAACTTGCGATGCATTTCCCTGAAAGATGGCGAGCGACAGTGGGAAACGCTTGAAGCTACGACCGACGGTCGTCCTGGTGGAAGCGGTTGCGGCTTTATTGTTCGTTGCGGCGACCGGTATCTGATCGCTGGCGAGACCGGTGTGTTGACGATCGCAAAAATGACTCCCGAAAAATACGAGACGATCTCGTCAGCGAAAATTCTCGAACCGACTCATCAGGCCTTCGGCAAAAAAGTGCTCTGGTCTCACCCGGCGTACGCCAACGGTTGCTGCTTTTGGAAAAACGACAAGGAACTGGTTTGCATCTCGCTGGTCGCGGAACCGGCCGGTTCAAGCGAAGTGAAATCATCGGACAAATAAGATGAAGACGAAGCGGGGTTTTTTGCTGATGGTTGTTGCTGTTGTCGTCGCATTGATTTCGATGGTCCATGCAGCCTCGGCCTGCGCACAGGCGTTCGGCAATCAACAGGACGACAACATGTCGTTTACAGTTCGTGCCAAGCCTGTTGAACCGGCGCAGTCGGGATTGTGGAAAATCGAAATAACAATTCATTCGGATACGGGGTGGCATGTTTATAGTCCCGGAGCTGGTGAATTCACGATTCCCATCGAGCCGAAGATTGGCTTACCCGCAGGCGTCAGCGAATTTGCACCGTGGAAATATCCGGAATCCGACGACGGATTGGGTCATCTGACAGACGGCCAGGTCTTTTACTATCAGGTGCTGACTGCCGACCGGGAACTTCTCAAACAGATACAACTGGATCTGCGCTATCAGGCCTGCAACGAATCAGTTTGCCTGCCTCCCAAAACAATCAAGCTCGATTTGGGAAAGCTCAAGCTTCCTGACCCGGTGCCAGTTGCAAACGGTGCAGACAAAAACGACAGGCTGGATATTCTCAACCGGCCCATCGACAACCGTGAAGTTTACATGCTTGTATTTAGCGGCGCCCAGGCGATGATTGCCGACGATAACACTCTGGACATTGATGAACTCAACAATCTGCTGAAGGAAGCTGGCCAAACCTCCACTCGCATGTTGCCGGAATCCAAACTGCCAAACGCCGACAATATTTACGAATCGATGGTCCGGTCGTCGCTAATGATGGCAAACGTCTACGACTGCGGAAAATGCGACAAACAGCATGTCAGCACGGCGGGCGGAGTGGTTGTCGGGCCCGATGGGCTCGTCCTGACGAATTACCATGTGATCGAAAAGAATCCAGGGACATTCGGTTTGGCGGCAGTGACGCACGAAGGCGTTTGTCATCCGATCATTGAAATCCTGGCAGCGTCCCGGGCCGACGATATTGCCTTGATTCGTTTGGGTGGTGACACAAGCGACTTGCATCCGGCAGCGATCGCAAAACAACAACCCGGGCCGATGTCACTGGTGAATGTACTCAGCCATCCCCACCGCGAATATTTTGTGTTGACGGATGGCAGAGTCAGCCGTTACGTCCATGACCTTCGGCCAGACCGTTCGAAAACAGTCTGGATGGAAATCACAGCCGATTTTGGCGGTGGTTCCAGCGGGTCCGGTGTGTTCAATGAATCGGGTGAGTTGATCGGTCTGGTTTCGACGATTCTTCCGCTGGTCCGAAAAGACGGATCGCAGGAACACATAGGCGACGCGGCGAATCCGGATTCGGCGAAGGCCGAACATGTAGAGCTGAATCTGCATCGCTGTGTGCCACTGGATGCGGTTCATTCGCTTTTTAGCAAGTAGCACGACCCGAGCGACTAACTGGACATCGCCACTTTTTTACTAAAATATCGAAAATAACACGCAATGATCCGCTGCGAGGCGATAGCCTCCGGTCCCTCGATCGCCCGGCAAAGACCGGGTGCTATCGCACTGCGGCTGATAAAAATGGCGCTGTCCGGCTAATAGACACCACGAATATTGTCGCGGACCGATTCGTAATACAGTTCGAAAACGGCCGCGTGGGTTTTTGGCGAAAGCCGTTTCAGGTCGCTTGCCGCAGCGTTTTCCCGCACCTGTTCGGGACGGCGTGAGCCCGGAATGACGACTGTGATTTCCTTGTGGTCCAGACACCACCGCAGCGCCCACTGGGCCAGCGACAACTTCTTCGGCGCGAGCTGTTGGAGCCTTTCCACGACGGGCAGTGCCGCGTCCAAAGTCAAACCCGCAAACGTCTCGCCGACATTGAATTTCTCGCCGTTGCGATTGAATGAACGGTGATCGCTTTCAGAGAAAACGGTTTCCCTGGTGATTTTGCCGGACAACAACCCACTCGCCAGAGGCAACCGGGCAATCAAGGCAATATTCCGGTTCTTTGCGGTCTGAAACAGCACCTCAGCCGGCTTCAACCGAAACGGATTGAAAATGATTTGCAGTGATGCCAGTCCATCGACATCCACGCATTCGAGTGCTTCGTCCATCGATTCGACGCTGGCCCCAAAGACCCGCAACTTGCCTTCGCCCTGAAGCTCCCGCAACGTTCCCCAAACCGTCCCGTCTTTCAAATGCTCCATCGGTACGCAATGACTTTGCAGCAAATCAATCCGCTCAATCTGCAATCGTCGCAAAGATCCTTCAACATGTTTGCGAATCGTCTCGGCCCGAAAATTTTCCGGCCAGCCCGGATCGGACGACCGGCCGAATTTTGTCGCGATAAAAAAATCGTCGCGATGGCCATGCTCTTGCAGAAAGCGGCCAATGAATTCTTCGCTTCGGCCACCACCATAGATATCGGCAGTATCGATAAAGGTGATTCCCGAATCAGCAGCCGCCCGCAAGGTCTGCATGGCTTCGTCATCGCCGACCGCGCCCCACTCCGTACCACCAAGTTGCCACGTCCCCAGCCCAATGTCCGAAACACTTTTCCTGGTATTCCCAAAAACCCGATGCTGCATGCGAAAACCCGAATTGGAAACCCGATGGCGGGCTCGGGGTTCCGACGCCCCATTTTTCTCCCGCTCCCGTTCCACCTGCAATTGTACCAGGCGGTTGAACAAAATGTGCCGATCAGCACCCAGCGACTATTCGTCACCATCCTTGTTGTCACCGTCCTTGTTGTCAGCACCAGATTCAGCCTTGTCTTCGGAAGACTTGCTCTTTTTTTCTCCGTCAGCTTTTTTGCCGGATGATTCCTTGTCCTTTTCTTCGTCTGGCAGCGGTGTCACGTGCCGGTCTTCGCCGGCCTCTGCTGCATCTTTCGCCAGTTCGGGCTCTGTTTCCTTTTTCTTCAGCTCTTCCAGCCACTTGCGGGTTTCCTTCAAAGCCGGTTCGAATCCAAACGGGCCGCGGTCCCCGGCAACGGCCAGACGTCCATCGGCGCGAACCAGAAAAATCCGGTCGGGGTGAGCCGAATACGCCTGGTTGACCAGGTTTTCCATTCCGTCAATCACGCAGGGAATCGTCAGCTCCTTGTCCTTAATCAAGCGTTCGGCTGTTTCGCATCGCTGGCCATAGTCACGATGCTCGGTGATCTCGAGCTCTTTGGCATAGTCCACCGGGCGACGGCCATCGGCCGCATGGGCCTCGTTGATATAGACCATCCGGATTTCAGCGATGCTGCCAAATTCCTGGTACAG
>JAYVKA010000043.1:0-7216 GCA_043768885.1 Planctomycetota bacterium | reverse complement strand
CTTGTAATCGAAGACGACCGAACGATTGGAAAATCCCTGGTGCAGGGTTTCCAGGAGTCAGGGCATGATTGTCAGTGGGCGACGGGCGGGCGGGCGGGGCTGGAGAAGGCTTCGACGCAGCAGGCCGATGTGATCGTGCTGGACCTGATGTTGCCAGAAATGTCGGGGCTGGAAATGCTGCGCATTCTCCGTGAAAGGGGAATGAAGACGCCGGTGATTATTCTGACGGCCAAAGGCGCCGTGAACGAAAAAGTCGAGGGCCTCGAACTGGGTGCGGACGACTATATCGTGAAACCGTTTGCCTTTGCCGAACTCAAGGCACGGGTCGAAGCGGTCAGCCGCCGGATCGCGTCGCGTCCATCCGCGACGCTGGCTGTCGGGAACCTGACGCTTGATTTGACTACCAGGCGGGCAGAAATCGCCAATCGCGAAATCGATTTGACGCCGACCGAGTTTAGTATCCTGGAACTGTTGATGCGGCACGCGGGCCAGGTCGTTACCCGCAAAATGTTGTGCGAGCATGTATGGGGTTTCGAGTGGGATGGCCCGACCAACGTGATCGAAGTCCACATTACGCGGCTGCGAAAGAAGCTGGACAAGCGTGGTACGGAAGGCGAGTCACGGGTAACCACAGTTCGTGGACGTGGATATTCGATTTGCGATGGTGATACCCGGGCAGAGTAGATGCCCGGTCGGTTTGGTGGAGCAATTGTCCCCAATTGCCCGTTTCGATTGGAAATCACCCGGATGCACTGCCGAACCGGTGGCCAGGGGATTGATTGCCGGCACCTCGTGAACATTTGAGGACAAATGTTCTACAATCCGCTTATTGTTGTAGCTGGTTCGATTCTGTTCAGCTTTCGGTGGTTCGTTGTTTAGCACTTTTATTCGTTCGCTCCGCTTTCGGCTGGCATTTTGGAACACGCTTGTCGTTCTGGCCGCATCTTTGCTGGCCATGATTGCCGTGCGTGAAGGAATGCGGTTGACGCTGCTGAATGACACGTTTGGTGTTTTGCGCGACGAAATTCAGGAATTGGAACTGGCGATTCGAGAATTGCATCCGGACGCTGCAGCCATTCGGAACGAGTTTGAGCGAAAAGCCGAGGGGCATCGAGAACACGGCTGGTTCGTCGAACTGCTCGACCAGACAGGCGCTGTCGTCTGGAAGAGCCCTCGGTTTCCGGAACTATCAACCGCCCTCGATTTCAAACCAACAGTTCAATCGCGCCAACAAGACGACACGTTGCTCGCCTGGCGAATGATCGACCAGCCGGGAATTCCCAAATACCAAATCGTGTTGGGAACGCCCGCAGGTTTCCTCCAGCAAAGCATTCGGGGCATCACCCGTTCGATGTGGTGGATCGGCGCGGGGCTCTCCTTGCTCGCGCCGTTTGGCGGTTATCTGCTCGCCTGGTGGGCCGTTCGGCCAGTTCGGAAAATCATTGAGACAACCCGCATTTTGCAACCGAACCAGTTGACTCAGCGGTTACCGATTCGCGGAACCGGGGACGAACTCGATCAATTGTCGGAAGAGATCAATGCGTTCCTGGATGAGATTGCCCACTATATTTCCGGCCAACGCGAATTCACGGCCAACGCGGCTCATGAATTGCGTTCGCCGCTAACAGCAATTCAAACCAGCGTCGAAGTCGCACTCGGCAAAGAACGCTCCGTCACCCAATACCGCGAGCAACTGGAAACGGTCAGCGAACAGTGTGCCCAGCTGCGGCACCTCGTGAACCAGTTGATGGAGTTGTCGGAGACCGAAATGGGTCAAACTCAAGCAGCTGCAAAACCCTTCAATATGAGCGAACTGATTCGCAAATCGACTGATGTTTTTTCCGGAGTTGCTGAAGAACTCAATGTGAAACTGGTTTGCGATTTGCAACCTTTGATCTATTTGACCGGACACGAGAACCGAATGCGGCAAGTCGTGAACAATCTGCTCGACAACGCGTTGAAGTTCACACCGCCCGAAGGACGCGTCACCATCTCGTTGAAACAGGATTATTCGCGCGTCATTATGGTCGTTTCCGATACCGGCTGCGGAATCCCCGATGGCGAAAAACAAAAAGTATTCGATCGTTTTTATCAGGTCGATGCAGCCCGCGAGCGGGACACCCAGCGGGGCAACGGCCTGGGTCTGAGCATCTGCAAAGCGGTCATCGATTTGCACCACGGCACGACCGCAATTCAGGATGGTGAACCCCACGGAACCAGAATCGAAGTCAGCTTTTCGTCGCAGAAGACATAGTTTCCGACCTGCGAAATACCAGCAACCGCCATACAGCGAATCAGACTGTACTGCTGGCAAAGGGGACGCCACCCAAACCCAGCCCCGTTTCATCGATGCCTGGATGCAGTTGGACGAAACGCCTGTCGGCAATGTTCGCGTCGGACGTTTTCGCCAGCCATTCGGCCTGACCGATTCTACAGGCGCCCGTGAGCTACCTTTCCTTGAAAGACCGACGTTGCGCACACTCTCGCCGTTTCGCCAAACCGGAATCATGTTTTCGGATACGGCCTTGGGCGAACAGTTGACCTGGGCCGCAAGTGGCTATCGTTACAACACGGATACTTTTGGCAATGTTGTAGGTCACAACGGCGGATATGGAATGGCGACCAGAATTACCGGGTTGCCATTCGATTGCGGTGACCAGCAGCTTGTGCACCTGGGTATCGGATACAGCTTCAACGACCCGGCCCGCGATGTCGTCCAGCTGGCCAGCACGAATGAGTTCTTGATTGGCCAAAATCCCAACTTGGGTCAGGACAGTTTCAGCACTCTGCCCGTTGTTGGCGTGCCAGCCTTTGTCAGCACGGGAATTGTCCCGACGAACCATCTCAGTATCATCACCACCGAAGCTGCCTGGTCCTCTGGCCGAAACACGGTTGAATCCGAATCCCGTTGGGCGACACTGGAAACTACGACCGGTATCACGAAGTTCCAGTTCAACTGGATTCACTCAAACCTCGACGACCCAACCCTTGGCGGAAGCAACGCCAACGCGTTTGCATTTCGTGCGCACCTGGATTTCTGAAACGGTCTGGCAAAGGAATCGGGATCGCAGCGTTCAACCGATTCATTTCTGAAATCTCAAATCCAAACCGCCGTCTACTCCATGGTTTCCAGAAGTATCTGGACCCGAATGCGTTCTGCCTGCAGGAACAGGAAATCGGTTTCGGCGGAAATCAATTCGCTTTCATCGACTTGTTTCGGAGGTAGCCCCTGCATTTTTTTCGTACTTCCGCCATCTCAACCAGTTGGTCGTACTTACCCAGGAGCTGGCCGAGCAACTCCGTCCGCTCGGCATTCGTTGCGGCGTAGTCCAGGCGGGCATTGTTCACATCCATTTCCGGATGCGTCATTTGAATCAAACCGGCTCGCCCTCGAATGAACATTTCATGGATCGCCGTCTTGAAGGGCCTTTTCACTTGACAGGAAGTTTTATCGAGTAGATCCGTTTGTCGGAGCGAATGATCAACTGGCCATCAGCAAAGGCCGGCGTTCCGTTGAAGCGGCCGGATTCCTCACCCAAATCATTGTCGCGAATCGCCCGAAAATCTTCCGTCGCTGCAATGATCGACGCTTTTCCATTTTTGAACAGGACCAGCATTTCATCGCCGATCACAATGGGTGACGCGTAATCAAAGGTGTGCCCCGTTGCACTTCCCGCCAGCTTTTCCTGGTAGATCAACTCTCCCGTTTCGCAGCTCGCACAAAGTGCCATCCCCTGGGAAGACCAATGCAACCGGTCATCGATCACAACGGGAGTTCCGATACTCGATTGCAGCCTGGTACTCCATTGGACATGCGAGTTGGTAACGTCCCCCTTGCCACCACAACGAATGCCAATTGCGCGCTGATTCCTTCCACCCATCGTCATCACGACCCCATCCCGCTGGACAACCGTTCCGTAGATGGAGTCCACCATCGGCGACTTGGCGAACCAAAGTTCATCCCCGGTCATCGGATCGAGCGCGTGCATTTTTCCAGGGACTGGAAAGACCAACTCATCGTGCCCGTCGATCGATACAATGATCGGCGTTGCCCATGAGTCTTTGAACGCTTCGTCTTTCCGTGTCCAAACGACGTCTCCCGAAGCCTCGTCCAACGCAACGACTGATCGATCGGTGGTGGAGGCGTTCAGAATGACGAGCCCCTTGTAAAGAATGGGGCTGGAACCACCACCCCATTTTGCCGGGTCAGACTGAATCCCCACGTTTCTGTTCCACAGCTGATTCCCTTCCATATCAAAGGCAAAAACCCCGGCCTTGTCGAAGGAAACAAAAACCCGTTTGCCATCGGACACGGGAGTGCTGCTGGCGTAACCATGCTCTGTGATGAATCCGCTGTACTTGTCTTCGTCATGCAGCGAATCGATCGTCCGTTCCCAAACCGCCTCGCCGGTCGTCCGGTTCAAACAAAACAGCGTCCGCTTCAGGTCGTTAAGTTCCCCAGGATTTTTGCCATCGACGCCGTAACCCTTGTAGCACGTCACAAAAACCCGATCACCAACAATAATCGGACTACTACTCCCCGGCCCCGGCAAATCAACTTGCCAGTCCACGGTCTTCCCGGCATCCCACTCCAGCAAATAGTTCCCCGCAACAACCCCCTTCGAATTCTCACCCCGAAACTGCGCCCAATCCTCCGTGAAACCCTTTGAATTCAGGGCGACGAACAGAACCAATACGCTGAACGAGTGAGCCAACATTGTGGAATTCCCTGCCATACCGAGTGCGCCGCCATCAAACCTGCCCACGTAGTCGCGTAGAACAAGCGTCACCCTGAAACAAAATTCATGTTTATTCACCGATCAACCGGAGAATCAAGCGTTGACAAAGAATATTCCGTGTTCGGCACAGATTTCATGGATCCGATTCCTGTCCGGATTACCGGGTCTGGCGAACTCGTCAGCGCAACGCGAATAGAATGTTTCGAAGCCAGCTGGTGCAGTATGAACCAGCATTCCAAGAAGGCTCTCTCCAACATTCCGAAACCCATGAACTGTACCCTTGGGCAAGAAAACAACTGTGCCCGTGGGCACTTCAGTCCAGGCACCGTTCAAATGGAACTCGACTCTTCCTTCGAGTGGCAGTATCCATTCGTCTTCGTTCGAATGGTAATGTGGAGGAACGCAATCACCCGGCGGCGTCACACTCGTAAACATCGAAAATTTTCCGCCCGTTTCGGCTCCGCCCAGGTGTACAATAATCTCGCTTCCGAAAGCCTGGAGGCTCTTCCCGTTACCAGGCAGAACAACCACCGGCGACAACAAATCACCCGCGTCCATTTTGGAATTCCCGTCAGTTAATTGCCATGCCCCCGCAATTGTCCGGCAAAATGATGTGTCACTGCTTGGCACTACTGAATTTTCCGGACTGCCTTTTCGAATCCCTGATTTTGAATATGTTTGGACGATTTGTCAATTTATCGGAACCTGGTTCAAGAGAATTATCCATTACCGAATAGAACTTGAGCAGTGCGATAGCCTGGCAAGCGCGAAGCCGAGAACGTCTCCGTCAAGTCTGTAGTAGTCGGCGATGATTGGGACGGCGGTGGTGTGGGAGGCCATTTGGATCAGGTGCGGGGCGATGTTGGCGGTGCCGTATTCAAAATCGCCGAGGGCGAGTTTGTTGGTCGCGAGGTGGGCGGCGGCGGAGTGACGGGCCGTGCTCCAGAGCAGGAGGACACCGTATTCGAGGGAGACGATGCGGTCGGGTGAGTCGCCGTAACGGTCAAGGTTTTTGCAAAATTCGGCTTCGGCTTCTTCCCAGCGTTTTCCCAACAGCGCCGAGTACCAGAGATGATGTTGGGTGGCCATTGCCCGGAACGGGGCGTCGCCCGGGTATTGCAGGGATTCGGGAAGCAGTTCGGCGTACTCTGAAAGTGTGAGTAATTGTTTCAAGACGGCGGGGTCGGTTTGCGTTCGACCGATGCGAAGGACGCTCGACAAGTGCGAGGGGTCGGCGTGGGGGCTGCTGTGCGAGACGGCGATTTTGTTTTTCTCGATCATCACCGAAAGAGCTGTTCCGGCGGGTTGCGAAAGTCGCTGGGCGGCGACGGTCGAGATCTCGTTGTAGAGGTGGCGGACCAAAACGGCGGCTGCGGCCAACAAATCTTCGGGGGCCAGCATCGTGTGGATGGAATCGAACAGTGTGATTGACGTGCACGTGCCGAGTTTGCTGACCGCCAGTTTCATTCCAAGTTCGGGGTGGGCCTGGTGGTTCAGGCAAATGTCGATCGCGGCGTGGGTTCCTTCTTCGTCCAGCGGAGAACCTTCGAGTGCCGCGCGGACGGCAAGTGTGTCATCGACGGCTCGCAAATAGTTCCAGGCGCCGGCGATGTCACCGAGCGAGGCCAATTTTTGCCCGCAGTCCAGTGCGGCAGCGGCGAGGTCTTTTTCGAGCTCGCGCTGGGTCTCGTCGTCCAGATGGGCGGGGCGACTGGAATAGACGACGGGAACGCCCAAACGAAGGCGGCTTTGCATTTTTCGGACTTCAAACAGCCGATCGAATTGCGAAGTTGACTGGAAGTACGCTGCCAGTTTTTCCAGACCGGCTGCCGAATTGCCTACGTCCAGCAAATGGGAAACTTCGCCAATCAATTGTTGGCTGGCCAGCTGCAGGTCTGTCTGTTTGGTTGCTTCGGACATTCCGGCTTTCATCGTTTCAGGGCCAGGGCTGTTGAAAAGTGAGCAAAAACTTGGGCGCAGAGGGTTAACAATCTGTTAGACCCCTTTTTCAATCACTGGCAAGGTACTTGCCAGCCGGTCGCGTGGCCGGTCATCATTCGTCGATGACCAATCATGATAACCTGTTTCGGGGAACCGATTTCGTGGTGGGGACACAAGACCCTGCCGATGTGCTGATCCAGTTCGCCAGTCGATTCGGAGCCTCGAGTGTATTTCACGCGTTTGGGACAGCCGGTCCCGAACCGGCCGCATTGACTGATATTGCCGGCCGATTGATGACGGCCAAACTGGACGGAATCATCCTTTTGTCGGCGGCGGGGGCGGAGCGATTGCTGGAGCAGGCTTCGACGCTGGTCGACCCCGAACGATTTTTTGCTGCGATAGCAGATTCGCGAATGATCGTTGCGGGTCCGAATGCTGCGAGGGTGCTGGCTCGCAAAAAAATTGATTCGAACCGGGTGCTGGACGAAGCGTCCGACTGGCGTGCGGCTCTGAATCAGATTGCGTCGTTGCCTGAG
>JAYVKA010000042.1:0-4475 GCA_043768885.1 Planctomycetota bacterium | reverse complement strand
AAAATCTGCTTGAGGGATTTACGCAGTACAAAACACCAAACACCACCAACTAAATGGCAGAGAGGGTCAGCCCCCTTTGAAAAAAGTTTCTGAAGCATGACGGGCCATTACCAGCCTGTTGAAAAACCCGATTGAAACTTGTGCAAGTAGCGGAGCAGTGCAAGTTGCCCGGTTTTTCAACTGACCGCTGACACTACTTCGCAATCGATGGACTCGAGAGCCTGCTTCAGTTGCGGAAAATCTTCGGGCGCTGGAACGGCGCCGATGATCGCGCCGCCGCTGCCGCAGTATTTGGCGCTGGCGCCGGCGCGGCGAGCGGTTTCGATCATTTCGACGTGCAGCGGGTTGAGCTGACAGATGCTCTGACGGAGATCGAAATTGGCGTTGATCAGTTCGGCCAGCCGGGCGTGGTCACCCGTCTCCAATGCAACGACGCCTTCATCAGCCAGCGCGGCAAACTGCTTCATCGCGTCGCATACAGATTCGTCACCCGCATCAAATCGCTGCCGCAAATTGTTGTGCAGCACGGCAGTCGATTCGGCTCCGCGACGGCTCCACGCAACGTACAGGGTCTCTGGCAACAGCGACCGGTCCAGCCGACGATAACTGCCTATTCGCAAACCCTGTTCGGTCTTCATCGCCGAAGCGGAAAAATCCATCGCGATCATTCCTTCCATCGACTGCACGACCCGGTCCTGAAGTCCGGCAGGGATTCCCAGTTCGTCGGTCTCGATTTGCAGCGCGAGCGACGCCATCAGTTCCGGGCGCAGTGTGAATTGAAAGTGCTGACACAGCCCCCGCAGGACGGCGATGATGATTGCGCTGGAACCAGCCAACCCCACCTGAAGCGGGATGTTGGACTCGACAGCAATCGAAATGCCTGGAACTTGTTCCGGTTCAATACCGGCGTATTTCAGAAATCGAATCAGAGTCGCTGTCAGCAATTGTCCCGGATCACGATGCCCGTTTTCGGAAACGTCGGAAGCCATTTCTGCCAGGTTCGCCCAGCCCCGCTGGTCAGTTGCCATTCGAAGTCGCACATCGGGATTTTCGCATACAGTCGCGGTGGCCCGCCAGTTGGCCAGGGTCAGGCTGATTGTCTTGCCGCCGAATCCGTCGGACGGATTTCCCAGCAGTCCCGCGCGGGCAAAACATGTTGCGAAAGTTTCGGTCACGCCTGATTCGCTCCTGGCTGCCCGGTTTCCCGCGACAGTTTCGACAGCGCAGGATTCTCGTGCATCGCAAACCGGATAAACCCGGCGGCCCATGAGTCATAGTCGCCGACGTCGAAACGCTCTTCACCTTCCAAGAGCGTAACGCCGATGACTTTTCCGCCCTGCTCGATCAAATGCTGGATCGCTGACGTCAGCTGAACTTCACCCGAAGAATCCTTGCGGGCTTGTTCAAGAATCGGAAAGATGGAGTCGGAGAAAACATATCTGGCCGAGACGGCGAATTGGCTGGGGGCGCAATCGCGGTGCGGTTTTTCGACGATGCCTTGCAAGTGAAACGCGACTCGACCAGCTTCACCCAAATCCAGTTCGGCTCCAAGTGTGGCGATGCCATAGCGGCTGACGAGATCAACCGGCACCTTTTGGAAAGCGATTACAGCGTCGGCATTGTTTGACGTAAAGACATCAACGATTCGGGCGGTTGTGCTGGATTCTCCGCCCAATCCCATCACGCAATCGCCCAGGGCCAAAACAAACGGGCCGGGGCGAAGTCCATCACGTCCGCACAACACCGCGTGGCCGAGGCCAAGTTGTTCAGCCTGGATCACGGTCTGGAACTGCATCGAATTCCAGTCCGAGTTACACCACAGTTTCGCGGCAAGTTCGGGCTTGTTTTTGATTCTCGAAACGATTTCGGAATTGGTTTCGAAATAGCGGCCGATGTTCCGTTTGGCCTCGCTCGTCACGAGACTGACATGGCGAACACCGGCCCGGCCCAGTTCTTCGGCGACCCAGTGAAGTGTCGGCTTGCTTCCGAGCGGCAACAGCTCTTTGGGCACGGCCTGGCTGAGTGGCAACATGCGAGTGCCCAAACCAGCGACTGGAACAATTGCCTGAATGACGGACATTAGTTGGCCGTTTCAACGCCCGCATTGGGAGAACTGCCGCCACTCTTCTTTTCCAAAAATCGTTTTCGCATTTGTTCACGCAACACCAGGTATCGGGCGACCGCTTCTTCCTTGATGTCGTCCGGGATAACGCCGTACCGGACCAGGAAAATCTGGGTCTGATAGGCGTCACCCTGAAACAGATTGGCACGTATCCGGTTACTCAACCGGTTCGAAGCCCGAATCAAAAACGACTTGAGCATTCCCCAGTCACCAGGTGGATCGAAAGGCTGTCCAAAGGCATCGAACAGGCTGAAAACGAGATAGGCCCGTTCGCCGGTCTCCCTTTCAAATTCCGCTACGACCATCTGCCATGGTTTGCCATCAATTCCGAATTCGTCTCCACTGGGAGTGACCACCATGCGGCTGACCAGTTTCCATCCCTGATTTCGATAACAGGTTGTCAGTTCGTGCCAGCCTGGAAACGCCTGATCCAGCGAAGCGCTCATGGCACATTTCGGACCGACGTATTGCCAGCGGTCCGAATGACGCCCCAGATCGCTTCCGTGCCCGTGATCCTGGGCTTCAAATTCTTTTCGTTCCCAATTGTCGACAACCGCAGGCAGGTCGCCTTCATTCAAAACCGTCGTCACATCCAGATCAAAGAACCGGACCTTGAGGTCACCGGACGCGTTCCAGCTGCGAAAGACATCGGTCAGGCTCCACAACCCGCCCAGCAACAGAATTCCGGCAACGCCCCAAGTCAAACTTCTACCAATCGGGCTGATGTCCAGTCGTTTTCTGGTCCGGACCCTTTCTCCCGAATTTCCTCCGCTAATGACGCTGTTCCAAAAACGGGAAACGCGACGCCCTAGCCCTCCCGAATCTTCACCAAATTCTTCTGCAGGACCAAACATGAAAAAGATGAACTGGTCCGTGCTGAGGAGCAACAAGACGCCAACCAGCATCATGGAGTAGCCCAGCACCTCATGCAAAATACCTTCCGACAGATTGAGTTCAAACATCCAGTCGGCCAGCGGAATCGCCATGATCCGAACCGTGTTGATAAAGACGGCCCAGAATCCGGCGCTGATCACCAGCAATGTCGCGCGGAACCACGGTCGTCGCTGAAGCACACACAACGCAATGGCCGCGAACACCAGAGTGTGAAACGAAACCACTCCGCTGCAAGCCTCGGCAATTCCGAATTGCTCACCGGTCGCCGCCGTAATTACCGTGCCGGGCATGTGGTGAACGTATCCAAGCAGGTCCAGCAACCGGCTGGTAAACGTTGCACTCAAATATTGCAACCAGCCGATTATTTGCGAATCCAGACCTCCGGGCAGATACAAACAAGTCAACATCGGCAAAGCACAGGGGAGCAAACTCCTTTGAGAGTCATTGTCCACCGTTCGCGCAAACAGGCTGGTCACCAGCACCAACACACTTACGGCAGTAAACCACGGAAACACGAACATCACGCCCGCGACACCAAAGACCAAACCGGTGACCATACAAACGGAACTGAAAGTGTTCGAGAAAAAAGGCCGGTCCACATTTCGGGGCCAGCGCGTGAAAGCCAGGTAAACCGTCAGGATGATTGCGATCGGAAAAAACTGATAATGCGTTCGCTTCCACAAATCCGCAAAGTAAAGCATCAACAGCGGCAATTGCGCTCCAATTGCGATGGCGTAGGGCAACAACACTACCATTGCCGAACTTTGGGATCCCAATCCATGGCCATCACGTTTCGAGGTCGCGAAATCTGCGGTCATCTAAAAACTCTCTTCAATTTGCTTCGGACTGGAATCTTGACGGGAACCAGTGGATGGCCCCGCCCTGTAATATTTCTACGGCGCTGAATTTGTGGCGGAAAGGAAAATCTGCGGTTACAGTCATGCCGCCTGAACCGTGTACATTCCGACGATGTGAAACCGGCAAACGAATCAGCCCATGGATTGGGGTTCCCGCAAAACTGCCAGTTGACAGTTGCTTACCAGTTTAACCGAAAAAACGCCCAAACGGCAGGCATCAAACTGCAATTCAGTTCGCATTCCGTTCCAAAACAGATAACGATCGTGCGGGTTTTTCGCAAAACGCCGGATGGCCTGACTTCGGTCTCGCGTAACCCAATAATGCCAACACCAAACACTCGACCTTCCTGAACACGTCCCCGCGCCTTCCCCAACCTTCCCGGTCAACCGGCTCCACTCGTCCCCTCCCCTGCGGTAGTGCGTCTGTAGCGGCCAACCTTTTCGCGCCTCTAATGCAGTTGTCGTTTTGCAGACCCAGGCCCATTCGCTGATTGGAACAGCATTGAACCTGCAACCGAATGGGCAATGGCTGCAAAAGTGTGAGTCCACGTGGGAGAGAGAGGAGCACGATATGACAGCAATTTCTGAAACTCGAAGCGAAC
>JAYVKA010000041.1:0-7710 GCA_043768885.1 Planctomycetota bacterium | reverse complement strand
GTGGAAGTGCCTGCCCAGGCATTTTACGGAGCACAGACCCAACGTGCAGTCGAGAATTTTCCGATTTCTGGCCAGACCCTGCCAACGCCTCAAGTCCGCGCGATGGGGCTTGTGAAGTACGCTTGCGGCGTTGCGAACCGGGATCTTGGGAAGCTGACGGGAACAGGGAAAGTCCGTTTGGACGATAACCAGATCAAAGCAATGCTCCAGGCCGCCATGGAGGTTTCCGAAGGCAAGTTTGATGGCGAGTTTCCGATTGATATTTATCAAACCGGATCGGGAACGAGCAGCAATATGAATGTCAACGAAGTCATCTCGAATCGCGCTATCGAGATCGTTGGAGGCGACCGGTTTTCGGAAAAGAAACCGATCCATCCGAACGATCACGTGAACATGGGGCAAAGCACAAACGACACGTTTCCGACGGCAATTCATGTCGCTGGCGCGCTGGAGATTCACAAACGGCTAATCCCGGCTCTTGAGTCGTTGCAAAAGATGTTGGCGGCAAAGTCCAGGGAGTGGAGCGATGTAATCAAGATTGGCCGAACGCACCTGATGGATGCAACACCGTTGACGTTGGGGCAGGAGTTTGGCGGTTTTGCCCGACAGGCCGAATTGTCGATTGGTCGCGCCCGTCAGGCACTGGCCGCCGTGATGGAATTGCCGGTTGGTGGCACGGCGGTTGGTACGGGAATTAACACACATCCAGAGTTTGGGGCTCGCGTCGCGGCAGAGCTGGCCAAGCAGACCGGTTTGAAATTCATTGAAGCGGTGGACCATTTCGAAGGGAATGCCCAACGAGACGGCTTGGTCGAGTGTCATGGAAATCTGCGAACGATCGCTTCGACGATGTTTAACGTCGCAAACAACATCCGCTGGTTGGGATCAGGACCACGATGCGGGTTTTTCGAAGTCTTGCTTCCCGACCGCCAACCAGGCAGTTCGATCATGCCAGGCAAGGTAAACCCGGTAATGTGCGAAAGCATCATGCAACTGACTGCACGAGTCATGGGAAATGACCAGACGATTGTGGTCAGCGGTGCGTCCGGCGGGCAATTCCAGTTGAACATCATGATGCCGGTGATGGGTGCCACGACGCTGGAAAGCATCAATTTACTGGCATCCGGTGTGAAGGCATTTGTGGAGTTTTGCCTGGACGATTTGCAAGCCAACGCCGATATCTGCGAGTCGTTTGTGGAAAAGAGCCTGTCGATGGTTACCAGCCTCAATCCGTTGATCGGCTACGACAAAGCCTCGAAGTTGGCCAAGGAGGCATTTGCGACTGGCAAAACGATTCGGGAGCTTTGCACCGAACAAAAAGTAGTATCAGACGACGAATTGAAGGCTGCCCTCGACCCTTTTTCGATGACGCGACCTCAGGCATAACAATTCGATTTTGGAGGCAATTCAGCCGGGTTTGAAAATCGAATTCGCTCCAAATGCGCAGGACACTTTGAGAATGGTATGTCAAAACCAATAAAGGGCTGGCAAATCCGTTCAATTCGCGTCCTCTGAACGCGATGGAGTCAGGTTTTTCAGGTTGCCAAGTGCGAAATGGCGGTTTTTTCGGGGTTTTTGAATGTTCGTCTTGGGTTTCCCCCGCTAGAATGGATTGCAAACCCAAAACCAACGCAATGGAAACGATTGGGCTCCAACCTATAGAAGTTGAATCAGCCTTCACGGTTTCAATTGACTTTCCGAATTCAGTCCAACTGCTTCAAGATTACGGACTTCCTGCAATGCTCGTGAAAAACCTTTTTGGTTCGCGCAATTCAAATTCATCGAATTTTCGCTGTGGGCTGTCGCTCATCGAAGTGCTGATTGCATTGACGATGACGCTAATTGTTCTTGGAGCCATGATTACGGTATTCAGCCGGGCCAGCGCCGCAATGTCCCGAAAACGGGCAATGATTGAAATGCACAACCGTTTACGGGTTCCGGCCGAATTGTTGAGAAGCGATCTGGAAAGAGTAACGGTCGAGATGCGGCCTTGGGCGCTGGAATCCAGCCCGGACGGATACTTTGAATATATCGAGGGTCCCCGACGGGACACTTCGGATTTCACCGTCAACACAACAATGGTTGCTGGTCGTCCGGTGATGATCCCTTCGACGGAATCCACGCGGGGTGATTTTGACGACATCATAGCGATGACAGTTCGAACTGACGGCGTTCCATTCACAGGTCGTTGGGTCAATCAGGCCGGTGAGATCGTTACGATCAGATCCAACATGGCTGAGGTGATTTGGTACACTGATTTTGCTGATCGAAATGGCGATGGGCTATTGGGAATCGACGAAAGAGTGTCGGTTTACCGGCGCGTTTTGCTAATTCGTCCGGATCTCAATGTCGCATTACCGGGCCAGACTGAAACCGGGCTTCGCTGCATCAACAATGTTCCGCTAACAGCGCAGAATTTCTTTTTACAAAACGACATTTCCGTTTCTTTTGCGTCGGGTGGAATCTGGGCCAACTCTGTCGAGGATCTGGCCAAACGGGAAAACAGGTTTGGCCATGCAGTGGGCGGTTTGCCCGCGGCGACAGGGTATCCCTATCCGATGAGGCGAGATTTTCTTCGCAGCGTGGAATTGAACGAGGCCAATATGAGCGGAATTGCCAATATCGCTCTTGGCCCACCGACTCCGAATCCTCGAGGACCACTGGTACGCCAGTTTGCTGGTTCAGATCTGGTCATCGAAGACGTATTGGGATTTGACGTTCGAATCTGGTCACCTAATGCTCCCGTACATCAGGCCGATCCCAACAATGGCTTTGCCGATAACGTGATCGTATCGCCAGGCGACCCTTCTTACGCGGCTTTGGTGACCGGGGGATTTGTAGGCGACCTCACCAACAGCGTTGGACTGGGTGCCTTTGTTGATCTTGGTTATGGCGACGATTTGGGATTGCCCACCCCAGCCGCGCCGATACCTGTTCAGTACACCGGCACAGTTAACAACGTGATGAATAGCCCGCAGTTCTCCACGGGCCCCAACCCAAAGTCCTTTTTGCGGTATCCCTTTGTTCTGGGGACATTGGCGATTGGATTTGATACGGTCTACGACACGTTTTCAACGCACTACGAAGACAACAACCTGAATGATGACCCGCCAAGTGATCTTTTGGTTGATGAAGCTGCGAACGGGCTGGACGACGATTTCCTGAATGGAGTAGATGATGTTGGAGAAAGGGAAATCGAACCGCCGTATCCTTTCGTGGCCCGCGGATTCAAGATCACCTTTCGGACGGTCCATCGGGAATCCGCTCAGGTTCACCAAAAGCCCGTCGTACACAGCTTTATTCGCAAGTAGCGAACAAGCAGAAGGTTGGAAATTGCACCGGCGAAAAGACGCGGTGCAAGACCGAATCCATTCCGGAGCCTATCTCAAATCAATTCCTGCACGTGAAATGGCGGGAATACAAATCCGAATCGCGAGCGAGTGAATTTCCACTACCAGGTGGATCCACTTGCTCGCGCTTCGGGCTGGTATTGGGCCAAGTCCGCCATTTCGAATCAATTCTGGAACATGCAGTTATTCTTCGCCCGTGTGCAGAATGGCCATAAAGGCCTTTTGCGGAATGTCCACGCTGCCGATCGACTTCATCCGTTTCTTGCCTTCTTTTTGCTTGGCCCACAACTTCCGTTTGCGGGTAATGTCGCCGCCGTAGCATTTCGCAGTTACGTTCTTTCGCATTGCCTTAACCGTCTCGCGGGCTATAACCCTTGAACCGATCGCAGCCTGAACGGCGATCTCAAACATGTGACGGTCGATTTCTTCCTTGAGCTTTTTGACAACAGCCCGGCCCCGGCGTTCTGAATCGGCCCGATTGCAAATCACGGCAAGCGCATCGACCTTGTTTCCATTGACCATGATATCGACACGAACCAGGTCGGCCTGTTGATATCCGATCACGTCGTAATCCATCGTGCCGTAACCACGCGTCATGCTTTTGAGTTTATCGTGCATGTCGTAAATCACGTCGGCCAGCGGCAGCTCGTAGCACAACATCATTCGGGTCTGCGACAGATACTCGGTCGATTTGCTGATTCCGCGCCGATCGGCACACATTTTCATGATTGAGCCGACGAACTCTTCGGGCGTAATGATGTTGACGCGCACGATCGGTTGCCGAAACTCTTCGATATCGCCGGAATCAGGCACTTCCTGGGGACGGTGAATCTCGATGACTTCGCCGTTTCGTTTCAGGATTTCGTAAGTCACGTTGGGTGCCGTCTGGACCAGATCGATGTCTGCTTCGCCCTCAAGTCTTTGCTGGACGATTTCCATGTGCAACAGTCCGAGAAAGCCGCAACGAAACCCGAACCCGAGAGCATCACTGGATTCCGGAACGAAATCGAAACTTGGATCGTTAATGGAAAGTTTTGTAAGCGCGTCCCGCAACTCGGAAAAGTCCTGACCGTCGGAAGGATAAAGCCCACAATAAACCATCCGTTTGGGTGGTCGATAGCCCGGCAGGGCAGCTGCTGGTTCTCCGGCGGCCATGGTGACCGTGTCGCCGATATGAACCTGGTCCAGCGATTTGATATTGCAAATCAGATAGCCGACCTGTCCGGCACGAAGTTCATCACAGGGAGTTTGGCGCGGGCGAAACTGGCCGAGTTCCTGGATTTCATGGGTCCTGCCCGTTCGAACGAAACGGATCTTCTGGCCCTTGCGAACCCGCCCATTAATCAAACGAACATAAGTTACCGCTCCGCGAAACTCGTCGTAGTGCGAATCGAAAACCATCGCCTGAAGCGTATCATTCGGGTTGCCGGCGGGGGGCGGAACCTTGTCGATAATTGCTTTCAACAACCGGTCAATGTTCAATCCCGTTTTTGCGCTGACTTTTACGATGTCGGTTGTATCGACGCCGATCGTCTGCTCCATTTCCTGGGCGACTTCTTCGCTACGCTCATGAACCAGATCGATTTTGTTGATCACGGGGACAATCGTCAGGTTGGCTTCGATGGCCGCGTATGCGTTGGCAACGGTCTGGGCCTCGACCCCCTGAAAAGCGTCGGCCAGTAACAACGCGCCTTCGCAACATGCCAGGCTGCGGGAGACTTCGTAGTGAAAATCGACGTGCCCAGGCGTATCGATCAGATTCAGTTCGTAAATTTTGCCTTCATGCAAATGCCTTAGGCAAACCGCCCGGGCCTTGATTGTGATTCCGCGTTCGCGTTCGAGGGCCAGATCGTCCAGCAACTGGTCCTGCATCTGCCGCTTTTCGACTGTGCCAGTAGACTCCATCAGCCGGTCGGCCAACGTGCTTTTGCCGTGGTCGATATGGGCGATGATGCAAAAGTTGCGAATGTACTCGCACTCTGAATGAGTCATTGATAACTACGTTGCTGAGTCAAAACGATGTTAGCCAAACTTTCAAGCCCGATCCGGATTCCATTCCCCACTTTCGGGAAGTGAAAACGCGATGTCACCTGCAAGCAGTGTTCCATGAACGAATCCGGGACAGCGCCCGCAACCGGTCCGGAATCGGCATATGGATTCCTTGCCGACACCCCATGGCTTGTGGGAAAGCCCGTTATTTGCGGCCTGCGAGATTTTGGCGATGAAAGCCGAAACGGGCAATGCCAGCCGCTCCGATAAAACCGGCATCGGCACCGAGTGAAGCAAACTCGATTTTCAGGTCTTTGGCGATTACAGGGAATACCATCTCCCTGGCTTTTTGCCGCATTCGGCCGAGAAAATCCCTGCCTACTGGCGTTTCGTTCCCGCCAAAAGTCATTGCTCCGCCAATCATGAACACTTCCGGGTCGATAACATGTGCGGACAAGGCGATGCCGGCTGCCACATATTCGGCTGTTTCGCGGATCAATGCCAGCGCGAAATGATCGCCAGCATCGGCGGCCTGCGAGATCGCCAACGGCGTCAATTCATCAAACTCCTTGCCGTTCAGCGAACTCGACGGTTGTTCCACCAAACCTGCCCGGCAACGGGCCACGACCGCGTTGGCTCCGGCATAGGCTTCGAGGTGTCCCCGTTGGCCACAGGAGCAAACCAATGCGGTTTCCGAAGAGTCGATCGTGACATGACCAAGTTCGGCACCGACACTGTGTGCACCTTCGATCGCCCTGTCATCGACAATAATCCCACCGCCGACGCCGGTACCGAGAGTGAAAAAGACCATGCTCGAATATTGCTTGCCGGCTCCCGCCCAAAATTCGCCGAAAGCCGCCGCGTTGGCATCGTTGGTGTACCAAACGGGAAGTTTCAGTATTTTCGACAAATGGTCCCGAACGGGAAAGTTTCTCCAGCCCGGCAAATTCACCGGCTCCAGAATCATTCCCGCCGGAATATCCATCGAACCCGGAGTTCCGAGTCCAGCCGCCTGGATTTTTTTGCGATCATTTTTTCCTTCCGCGATCAACTCTTCCAGATGTTCCCGAGTGCGGTCAAAGGCGTACGCTGGACCGTTCTCCTGACAAGTCGGAAACGAAGTTTGGGAAACCACGCTTCCGTCGTCACTGACGATCCCCAGCTTTATGTTCGTACCGCCAACGTCAACGCCTACGAACAAGTCATTGGTTGGGTCTACAGGCATCTTGAATCGACGTTGCTGCTGTTGTGAAGGAGAATGCGATACTTCGCAAAAACGAATATCGTAGGCCAAACCGGCTGAAACGCAAGAAACACAGCGAATCCCAGAGGGACTCCAATAGCCACAGCATTGCCCGATGAGGACATGCCCGCATCGTGGCCAGTGGACGGCTACGCCGCTTGAGGACCAACAGAATCAATGGACCGGGCCGAGTGGACTTCGACGATGTTCCCTTTTGAATCGAAATCGGTTTCAGTTCTTGGTTCCAATGGTTCGATGCCTTTTGTCCTTTCAAAATGCCTGGCTATTCCCCGCAGTCAACATGGCAATTGGGTAGCAGGCGTTTCAATTCGGCAATATCTCCTGCTCCCGAAGTAATGCTCTTTCGCCCCAAGGTAGTTCCGCCAATTTGCAAATACCCAAGATTCTTCAAAGTGGCCAAGTGTACAATGGACCCTTTTGTTATGTTTCCGTTGCGTGCCAAGTGCAAATATCGCAAATTCGGGTACTTTTGACAAATCACCTTGACTGAGGTGGTGCCGTTTTAGGGGGCCACGCGGTCTCTTAGTTTAAGTTGAAATTTTGTTCAAACAGAAACGGCGTTTGATATCCGATTGAAGAGTGCTTTCTTTCGAAATTGTAGTACGTGAGATAGCTTCGGATTTCTGTTGAGGCTTCCAGGTAGTTTTTGTATTCGGTCATTTCGAGTTCTGTCTTGATGGTTCCGAAGCAAGATTCCATGAATGCGTTGTCATAACAGTCGGCCGCACGACTCATGCTTTGTTTCATCGCCGCGCGCCGGATCATTGCCCGGTACTGAGTGCTGGCGTACTGGCCTCCTCGATCCGAATGATGGATCAGGCCTGGCCCTGGATTTCTTTCTCGAATTGCCTGCCGGGAGACCAAAAGGGAGACCAAAAGACCAAAAGGGAAAGACCAAAAGGGACCAAAAGGGACATGCATTTTTCAAAGGGCGTTCGATTGAATTCTGACGAAGACCAAAAGGAAGACCAAAAGGGACCAAAAGAAGGGACCAAAAGGGACCAAAAGGGACATGCATTTTTCAAAGGGCGTTCGATTGAATTCTGACGGGAAGAAGCGGGCGATTCAAGTGGAATCGGATTTCAAGAAAGGGTTTTCGGGCTGTAT
>JAYVKA010000040.1:0-7066 GCA_043768885.1 Planctomycetota bacterium | reverse complement strand
GTGTTTCGGATCGTCAAGGATGATCCGCCAGTTGCCAAGGATTTCGAGAGTCATTTTGAGTCCGGCAAACTGCTGAAAGCTCCACCCTGCTTGCGTTGCGGATTGTCGGTGTTTCGGCAGTTTCAAGATGCAGATCATCAGCGTAAGCTCATGCCCAAGCTGGGAAGTCTTGTGGCGTCTGCTAAACTACGTTCGATGCACGGCAAGACGAAATTAACCAAGGGCACCCAACCGACCCACACAACGTGGTGGGTCTTTGACAGGGTGAACCGAGCCAGCCTCTTTTCCGTGAACAAGGAAGAGAGTTGAGTAATGTGGTACGCAAAAGGTAAAACCTGCCAGCCCAGCCAATTCCAACCATTTGAGCCGGTGGAGATTCTCTACGAATTTGATGGGCCGCGAATCTTTACGCTCAAGGACCTGGACGACGACCTTTGTCTGGCCTATTGGTCCGACGAGAATGAAAAATTTGTCAGATATGTGGTAGCCCCCACTACCCCCAAAATTGTCGATTCACTGCGTAACGGGAACACAAGTGTATACGATGCTTTGAATCAGCCTCGATGTTGGTTCTGCAATGTGAATCACCAGGGGAAAATGGAGCTGTGTGAGCGAATTGAATTTGACGTAATCCCTCGCGATTCACTGCCACAAATCGGCACGATGTTGCTCCCTTCTCTTGAACCGCTTCTGACGTTGCGTGCTGTCGGCGCTGCAATTATTCCTGGACAAATCCCTGGCAGCGTCATTCGTACTTGCGTTGAAGGTGTACAAAAGTCATTCAAATTCCTTTCGGAATACGTGCTTCGGCAGAAACCTCAGGCGGGGCGGCCTGATGAATTCATGCGACGTCTTTTCGACTTGCCAACACAACGCCTTGCTTTTGCGAGTTTTGAGATTTCTTTTCGTATGCCGATTTCGGAGCCCGATTTGTTTACTTCCGAAGGCGAGGCTTCACCGGAAGCAGAAACACTTAATGAAGTAAGTGAGTTGCTAAACCGAGGGTTGAAGTGGCTGACAACAGCTGCAGGCGAAGCCGGGGTCTATTCGCCAGAGAACAATGAAGAACAGGCAGTAGTACTGAGAGCAATAAAAGAATTGACTCCTTCATCATATGGAAGCATTGAGCGTCTCGAACTAAAGGGCCGACTACTAGGTTGCCAGACAAAACCGCTCGTGCTCGATCGTTCCGCTCGTCAACGCATCAACAACGCAATACGCATTAGTTCGATGGAGCCTCAATTGGTTGATCTGGAAGGCCGTATTCGGGAACTGGATAAGGATCGTTTAAGTTTTGAATTGCGAGAAATCGCAGGGTCAACTGCGACACAGCGATTCGTTTTTGACGAAGATATCCTGGAAGATGTTTTTCAGGCTTTCCAGGAAGATGTCCGTGTGCGTGTAGCAGGTCGCACATTTCCAGTAAAGAACGTTGCCTATGCTCTCGCGATTTCGCGTTTGGCATCATCGTTGCCTGAGCCAAACCCGAAAATCGAAGAGTAGAATGGTGGTGAATTTGCGCTTGGTTTGGCATTGATACGTCAACAAAGCTTGCAACCTCGTTCATGTGCTTCGAAATGAAGGGCTATTGTACAAGGCCGCTCCAAGCAGATTACGATTGTAATTTCGTTTATAGTCCCGCCTTCAGCCGGAATCGGGCACTGCAGACCAAAATGGCCTTCGCCTGAAGGCATTAACAAGAACAATGGCACTTTGAACGAAAGCAAATGGCGGACACCAAAAAGATCGTCGACAAGGCCTGGAATTTTGCGCATGTGTTGCGGGATGATGGGCTTTCGTAAATGGCCTACACCGAGCAGATTACGTGTCGGGTTTTAGTGAGTCAACCGTTCGGTTCACATCGGAAATCTCGTCGGGATTGAGCCTGCCGATCACAATGGTTCCTGTGGTACGATGGTTGCATTCATAGAAGAGAATGTGCCGGCCTGTTCGCACGACTGCTGTTGTCGATAATTACGACGTTCCGAAGGATGGATTGACAGGCAGATCGAAACGAACACCCAGGAATCGTGAGGTGAAATGATGGTAGCAATTGAACACACCGTGCGATTGTCTGGAGACAACCATTTCGGGACAAAGGCACCCCCATTGGCACCGGCAATTCTGCTGCGGCAGTTGCCCGACGTGCTGCGTCAATGCGTTTTGATGGCGTTCGAAGGGCGGACTGCGCCGCGTGGACGACCGCCGCGTTGGCTGGAACAATCTGCCGATATCCGATTCGTTGGCATCTCCGGCAACGACGATACCGTTCTGCACTTCGAAGTCCCAACACTGGGTGAAGCGGCTGACGAAATCTTTGTTCAAACTGAACTGTGGAACACGCGACCCGATCCCGGCGACACCTGCTTTGATCTGCTGGGTGACGTGATTCTGGATGTCCAAAACGAAAACGTGGACAGCAATCGCTTCGATTCCCGCCTGCTAAAAAAATTCAAACGGTTCGATCAGGCGATTGGCAAGGACTATCGTTCGATTTCACTGTTCGGACACCGCTTTTCAATAACACCAGCAATCATCAATGAAACGACTGTCGCCAACGCGTCGCGGATGGTCCACGGAACCCCGTCCCCCAATCGGGTTCGGGTTGTCGGCACGCTGGACATGATTCGCGCAAGCACGGAAGCCTTTGCGATCAAACTGGATGACGGCCAGGAGGTGTCGGGAGTTATTGCCGGAGGCGATATTGAAAACCTGTCGACATTGTGGCAACAGCGCGTTTTGGTCTTGGGAGACGCGATCTACCGTCCGTCTGGATCGCTGCTGCGGATCGACGCCGAACAGATTTCGATCATCGATGATGCGTCCTCGATGTGGTCGAAAATGCCCAAGGCAACCCGCCGCCCGTCCGATCGAACAAAGCTGGTTCGACCGCAGGGCCCCAAAAGCGGGCTGGCAGCCATTATCGGAAAATGGCCTGGCGATGAAACCGACGAAGAGATCGACGAAGCAATGAGGCAGCTTTCGTGAGCATACCGCCCGGCCAGCTTGTCGTTCTGGATACCAACGTGATTGTCGATGTCCTTCGGAACAATCAGCGTGGCCAGTTCATCGAGGCAACTTACCAATTGACGAAACGGATCGAACGTCCCCTGTTTTCAACCGTTACCGAAGGCGAAATTCTTGGCCTTGCCAAAGCGCCCAAATGGAAATGGGGCGCATCAAAACTACAGACTCTTCACGAGATGCTGGATCAACTGGTTCGGGTCGATGCCGGATTGCCCGATGTAGTCGAGTCCTATTCGGATCTTTACGCCGCCTCGTTCGCAAGCGGAAACACAACCGGCGAAAATGACCTCTGGATCGCCGCAACCGCCAAGGCCGCCAACGCGGTCCTGCTTACGCAAGATACGGATTTCGACTGGATTCCCAAATCACTTGTCAATGTCGAACGAATCAAACAAAACCCATCATGACCGACACCAAAAAGATCGTTGACAAAGCCTGGAACTTTGCGCATGTGCTGCGGGATGATGGGCTTTCGTATATGGCCTACACCGAGCAGATTACGTTTCTGCTCTTTCTGAAAATGGACGACGAGCAGTCGCGGCCGCCGTACAATCGCGGCTCAGCCGTTCCCAAGAAATACAACTGGGCATCGTTGCTGAAACTCGATGGGGATGCACTTGAAGTTCACTATCGCCATATTCTCGAAGAGCTGGGCAAGAAGTCGGGGATGCTGGGGGCGATCTTTCAGAAGGCCCGGCAGGAAATTCAAAACCCGGCCACGCTGAAGCGACTGATCGTCGATCTGATCGACACCGAAAACTGGTCCAGCATGCAGGCCGATGTCAAAGGGGATATCTACGAAGGCCTCCTATCCAAAAGTGCCGCCGAAAGCCCCAAAGGTGCCGGACAATACTTCACGCCCCGCGAGCTGATCAAGGGGATCGTCGATTGCATCCAGCCAAAGCCGGGCGACACGGTCTGCGATCCGGCCTGCGGGACCGGTGGATTCCTGCTGTCCGCCATTGATTACGTGGTCAAGCATCACGGAAAGAGTCTCGACAAAGACCAGAAGAAACATCTCAAAACCGCATTCGTCCACGGCTGGGAACTGGTTCCCAATACGGCTCGCTTGTGCGTGATGAACCTGTACCTGCACGGCATCGACGCCGACCCAAGCCCGATCCGCGCCGGTGCCGACTCGCTCGCTTCCGATCCCGGTGACCGTTACAGCGTGATCCTCGCCAATCCGCCGTTCGGCAAGAAGAGTTCGATTTCGATCGTCAATGACGAAGGAGACTTGGAAAAAGAGGAGTCCAGCTACATGCGGCAGGACTTTTGGACAACGACGAAGAACAAACAGCTAAACTTTGTCCAACATGTCAAAACCCTGCTGGAGGTTCACGGCCGTTGCGCTCTGGTTTTGCCCGACAATGTTCTGTTCGAAGGGGGAGCCGGCGAGACGGTCCGCAAGAACCTGCTGCGGCAATGCGACTGCCACACGCTTCTGCGTCTGCCTACCGGCCTGTTCTACGCTCAAGGCGTCAAGGCCAACGTGCTGTTCTTCGAGAACAAACCCGCGCAGGAAAAAGCCTGGACCAAAAAGCTGTGGGTCTACGACCTCCGGACCAACAAGCATTTCACGCTCAAAACCAACCCGCTCAAGCGCGCCGACCTCGACGAGTTCGTGATCCTCTACAAACCGGGCGAGCCTCGCGAAAAACGCCGCGAGAACTGGTCCGAAGACAAGAAACCCGACGGCCGATGGCGCAGTTTCACCTACGACGAAATTCTCAAACGCGACAAACTGAACCTCGACATCTTCTGGCTCAAAGACAGTTCGCTGGAGGACAGCGACGACTTGCCCGATCCTGAAATACTTGCACAGGAAATTGTTGATGATTTACAAACGGCCTTGGAGCAGTTTGCGAACATTGCGGCGGAGCTAAAAGAATGACAAATAGGGGCGATTCAGAATGAGTGATATCAAACTCTTCCGTACTGATGGAAAAAATGTAACGCAATTGGAGGGCCATTCGGTTTCACTTGAGCGGTCTCTCCAGTCGTTGATCGAAGGGAACCTCGAAATATTTCTCGGCATACGTTTCCTGGCAAGCGAGTATTCGACCGGCAAAACCCACGCCGGTCGGATCGACACGCTGGGAATCGACGAGAATGGATGCGCGTGCATTGTCGAGTACAAACGATCGAGCAACGAAAATGTGATCAATCAGGGTTTGTTCTATCTGGATTGGCTGCTGGACCACAAAGCCGAGTTTGAATCGCTGGTTGCAAAAAAATTCGGGCAAGCTACAAGCGACAGCATCGAGTGGTCGAGTCCCCGGCTAATTTGCATCGCAGGCGATTTCACCAAATATGACGGACATGCTGTTCAACAAATCGACCGGAACATTGAGTTGATCCGATACGTTCGGTTCGCCGATGAGTTTCTGTTGTTTGAAATGGTCCATTCAGTTGCAACCGCAGAAGCAACCGGACCAAAACCATCAAAGATTGCGCCCTCTCCGGGGAGCACGCAGGCAAAATCGGTAGAGGACCAAATAGCCCGATGTTCGCAGGAACTTCTGGACCTTTACCACGAACTCGATACTTTTATCATGTCACTGGGAGATGACGTCCAGAAAAAGACGCTCAAGTGGTACCTCGCTTACCGGCGAATCAAGAACTTTGTCAGCCTCGAATTCCAACACGCGTTGAACAAAATGCTGGTTTTTGTCAAAGTCGATCCGGATTCATTGGTCGTTGAACCAGGCTTTATGCGCGACGTCCGCGATATCGGACATTTTGGGACCGGGTCGCTGGAACTCACCATTCGCAACCGGGAGGATCTGAAAAAATCGTTACCCCTGATCGAGCTAAGTTACGAGGCAAACTGACGCAAGTGGCCTTGAGCCATTGCCAACGCTTCGCACGTTCACGGAGTGAACGGCCACGTGGCTTTTCACTCCCGTCAAAAAACGTTATTTCATCGCCAGCACACTCGACCCAAACCGAAAACATTGAGTTCGGATTCAGGCGTTCCACCTCAGCAACCTGGAAAGGATCCATTTACTGAGCCCGGTCAGGCGTTTGCGGTTGTATTGATCACCCAGTTTTCGAATTGAATCGGCCGTGGTCGGGTAAGAGTGAATCGTCGAGCCGATTTTGGACAGCCCCAGCCGATGGGTCATCGCCATTGTAATTTCGGAAATCAGATCGCCGGCGTTTTCACCGACAACCGTCGCACCGAGAATTTTGTCGGTCCCTTTCTTGACGTGAACACGAACGAAGCCTTCACTTCCGTCCAGAATCGCCCGGTCGACTCCGGAGAAATCCTGCGTGTACGTATCGATCGCGATGCCCGCCGAAGCGGCTTCCGATTCGTAAATTCCAACGTGAGCCACTTCGGGGCTCGTATACGTCGTCCATGGAATCAGCAGTTTGCTTGCCCGACGCCGGCCAAACGGGCCAACCGCGAACAAAGCATTCTGAATCACGATCCGCGCCATAAAATCTGCCGCGTGCGTGAATTTGAATTTTGAGCAAATATCCCCGGCCGCAAAAATCCTTGGATTCGTGGTCTGCAAGAAATCGTTGACCGTTACGCCATTCTTGTCGTACGCCACGCCGACTGATTCCAACCCCAACCCGTTCGTATTGGGTGCACGTCCCACCGCGACCAGCAGTTGATCGACCACTACTTCAATCGGTTCGGCCTTCCGTGTGCCGGTGATCCGAATCGTTGAGCCCTCTTTGGAAACAGACAGATCCTTTATGCCCGTCAACGTTTGAACTCCATCGGCGTCAAACTGTTTTTGCACCAGCGAAACCGCATCGGCGTCTTCTTTGGCCAGGATTCGATCGGCCATTTCGTACAACGTGACCTTGGACCCCAGACGTGCAAAAGTCTGCGCCATCTCGGCTCCGATCGGGCCTGCACCAATTACACCCAATCGCGCGGGCAATTCCGTCAACGAAAACAGCGTCTCGTTGGTCAGGTAGTTCACCCTCTCCAGACCCGAAATCGGCGGTGCGGACGCTCGAGCCCCCGTTGCGATGACTGCTTTTTTGTAAACCACATCAGTTTCACATCCGCCCGGTC
>JAYVKA010000039.1:0-6041 GCA_043768885.1 Planctomycetota bacterium | reverse complement strand
CCTGCAGGAAAAATCTCTCCACTGCAAGTACTTTTACGACGAGCGTGGTTCGAAACTCTTCGACGAAATCTGCGAACTCGACGAGTATTATTTGACTCGAACCGAGCAGGCGATCATGGATCGCTACGCTGGCGAGATGGCCGCGCAGTTGGGTGAGAGAGTACTACTGGTGGAGTTTGGCAGTGGCAGCAGCACGAAAACGCGAGTCCTTTTGGAAAACCTGCTGGCTCCCACTGGCTATGTTCCAATCGATATTTCCGAGGAACACCTGCTGAGAACAGCCGATTCATTGCGGCAGCAGTTTCCCCAAATCGAGATTTTACCTCTGGTTGCCGACTTCACGCGGGAATTCCGATTGCCCCGTCCAAAAGTCAAACCGTCGCATAATGCGGTCTACTTTCCGGGTTCGACGATTGGCAATCTTGAACAATGGAATGCAATTCAACTACTTCAGAACATGTCGAAGCTGCTGGGTGAGAACGGAGGGCTGTTGATCGGAATCGATTTGCAGAAAGCTCCCGGAATCATCCACGACGCATACAACGACGCGCGGGGCGTGACAGCCGAATTCAATTTGAACCTGCTTCACCGAATGAACTCGGAATTGGGCGCTGATTTCGAAATTGAGCAATTTCGTCACTTGGCCAACTACAATGCCGATCTCGGGCGGGTTGAAATATTTATCGTCAGCCGGCGCAGGCAAATCGTGACGATCGATGAGCATAAATTCGTGTTTGAAAAAGGCGAGAAAATTTTCACCGAGTACTCGCACAAATACACTATCGACGGATTTTCCGAACTGGCCTCTGGTGCCGGTTTTGTTCTACATAAAAGCTGGACGGATAAAGACAGCCTGTTTGCGGTCTTGCATCTGGTCCTCGAAGATTCTGGCAAAGGAGCAACGAATGGTTAAGGCAATCTGGAACGGCAAAGTCATTGCAGAAAGTGAAAACACCGAAATCGTCGAGGGGAACCACTATTTCCCGGCCGATTCGATCGACGCTTCCTGTTTCCGGGATAGCAGCCAGACGACGGTCTGCGGCTGGAAGGGAACGGCCAACTATTACGATGTGGTCGTCGATGGACAAACGAATGCCGCCGCCGCGTGGTTTTACGCCAATCCCAAACCGGACGCATCAGATATTGCAGGCCGAGTCGCTTTCTGGAGAGGCGTCAAGGTCGAGGCCTGAATTCATGGGAAAAACTGGCTGCTGAATACTTCCTGACCTTTTGGAGTGCCATGCCGATCGAAGCCCCCACCCGAATTGCCAAACTGGCGGAGCGTTACGGCGCAGTCCGAAAATTCACCGAACGAATTGCTCGTCCGCTTTCGGCGGAAGACTGCATGATCCAGTCGATGCCGGATGCCAGCCCAACGCGCTGGCATTTGGCCCATACCACCTGGTTCTTTGAAACGTTTGTGCTTTCCTCGCTTCCGACGTATCAAGTCTTCGACGAACGCTTCAAATACCTCTTCAACTCCTATTACAACTCCGTCGGCGAACAGTTCCCCCGCGCTCAGCGCGGCATGATCTCCCGACCGGGATTGCAGGAAACTCTGGATTACCGTCGGCATGTTGATAACGCGATGATGGAATTTCTGGAATCCGCTCAGACTGACGAACGACTGACAGAGACGATCGAGATCGGACTAAGTCACGAGCAGCAGCATCAGGAGTTGATTTTGACGGACATCAAACACGCTCTCTCCTGCAATCCGACACTACCGGTCTACGAAAACGGAATACTTGCCTTAGGAAAAAAGAGCGATTGTGAATGGAACAGTTTTCGGGAAGGCGTCGTTGAAGTCGGGCACCCTGGCGGTTCGTTTGGTTTCGACAACGAGTTTCCCCGGCATCGCGTGTTCCTGCACGACTATTCGCTCGCCAATCGATGTGTGACGGCGGGTGAGTTTATCGAATTCATCGAAAACGGGGGCTATGAACGACCCGATCACTGGTTGTCCATGGGATGGAATGCAGTCCAGACCCATGCCTGGAATGCACCTCTCTATTGGGTGAAACAAAATGGTCAGTGGATGGTTTACACACTGGCCGGGTTGGTGCCGATCGATCCCCATTGGCCGGTTTGTCATGTCAGCTACTTCGAAGCCGATGCGTTTGCACGCTGGGCCGGGTACCGGCTGCCGACGGAGTTTGAGTGGGAACATGCTTGCGAATCTGGATTTCTCCGCAATGAGTCGCCATCGGATCGACAAAACCATGCGGGGCAATTTGCAGACCAACTGGTGGCAGGTGGTCAAGCCGTTCATCCGACGGGCGGAGATCCGACGGCAAACATGCTGGGTGGCGTTTGGGAATGGACCAGCAGCAGCTACGCGGCCTACCCCGGCTATGCCGCACCCGACGGAGCGCTTGGCGAATACAACGGAAAATTCATGTGCAACCAGTATGTGCTGCGCGGAGGCAGCGTCGCGACCAGCTCCAGTCACATTCGTTCAACCTATCGCAATTTCTTCGGCCCTGATGCCCGCTGGCAGTTCTCGGGTTTGCGACTTGCAAAGTGACTTGAAAACATCCGTGGTTGAACCACGTGATTTGTGATGCCGAACAAAACCTACTGTTCCCGGATGCAGTACAGTTTCTTGACGCCGCGGATCAGCAGCGACTTGCCTGCGACCGCCGGTGTCGACCAAAAAAGATCGTCGGAGATTTGATTGGTGGCCACGATTTTGAAATCGGGGCCTGATTCCAGAACCAGAGTTTTGCCACTTTCATCCATCAAGAAAATCCGGTTTCCGGCTGCCCACATGGAGGCCGCCATCGAACCCAATTCCAAACGCTGTTTGTAGGCAAGCGAGCCGTCTTCTGCGGAGTAACAACTCAATGTTCCGCGACCGGGAATGTACAAACGCCCTTCCACGGAGACCGGTGACGACATTCCCGGCCCAGCCTGCATCTTTGACCACGCCAGACCTTCGATTTTCTCGTCCGGTTCGAAGGCACTTTTGCCGTTGACTCCCTGGCCGACTGCAAGAAGAGGACCGCTGCTCATCGGTCCGCTGTTACCGAAATAAACACGTTCGTCATCTGCTGCGGGCGATGCACTAAACGCTGAACTGATGCCGGTCAACCTCGGCCCACGCTTGCGTGTATTGTTCCAGGAAGTCCGAATTGAAAACCATCCGATTACGAGCCGCATCGCGCCGATGCCCAAGGATCTCAAATTTTGCCACCCCCAGTGCCCAGGGAAGAAAGGGCTGCGATTGATCGTATTCCGAAAACTTTCGCAGGTGCGCAAGCGAGGTGTTTTGCACGATGTCACGAACCGCCCACTGATCCCTAATCAACGACGCGACGTACTGGCTGACCGTCGGCTGGGCATCGGTCCAAAACCTTGTAAATCGAATTTGTTGATCTTCTTCGAGCATGGATGTGCCTGATTTCCCGACTTGCCGTTGTAGTTACTCTCCAAAAAACTCCTCCACTGTGACAGAATTCTGAAAAAATGAGCGGGTTTAGGTTGAATTGGGCGATTTGCCCCCCGATCTTTTCGGCAAACACCAGCTCAACTGCGCCTTGGGCGGCGCGATAGGGAGCGGTTGATTCTTCAGTTCGATTGCCAGAGAGTTGCCTCGTCAATACTGATGCCCCCGGAACCTTTGGCGGCACAAGAAGCATGGGAAGAGCGGCCGTAATTGGTCGCGCCGCCAAAGCCTGTCGGAGGCGTCACTCGTAGAACGACGGTGTTCAATTCGGGCTGGGTCACGAAGCCAGAATCCCCGTTGGTTTCGGCTGCCCTTTTTTCTTTTGCAATTCTCTCGTTTAAGGCGGGCAGGCCAATTCCAAGTCCGGCATCTTGGTTTCACTTTCTGTCATTTCACCGGTGTTAGCGTGAAGTCCCTGATGGTCACGCCGCGGCTTCCGCCCCGCAGCGCGAAATGAAGAATATTCTTGCCGGTGTTCAGGGAGATCTCGACCGGTTGGGTCTGTTGCCAATGGCCGAGGGTATAGGGGACCGCAATTTCAACAGGTACTTCGATGTCGTTCATGGTTAGCAGAAAAACCTGGCCTTCCTGCACCGTCACCACATGGAAAATCAGCACATGCTTGCCTGAGCGCGGCACATCGACTGCGTAGTCGGTCTCGAAACCACCGGTGCAATGCAATTGCATGCCACCCGAAAAACTCTTCATGGACGCGAAGTCTCCCGTCGGCTTGTCGTTGGCTACCGCCGGAATGGTGATTGCGCCGTCTGGACCGATAACAACCTTCCATTCGGTCTCCTCCAACTGTGCCTGCTTAACCTTCACTTTTTCCTTCGACTCATTTGCTTCGGCAAGTTCCTGTCCGAGCGGTCCCTGTCCCACCGCCGTGGACGCAAGGGCAACGGTTTGGTAGTGAGCCATGCTGCTCCAAAATTCACCGGCGACGCCCGTGCGGTCGTTGCAGGCTTGTTCGCCAAGGGCGTGGCTGATCCACTGAGCCCGCAACACCTTCAAGTAATCCTGCGTATGGACTCGCGCCTGTGTTTCCAGCAAGAAGTCCGCGCCGCTGCGCGGAGCCTCATCCTTGTCCCACCAGCTATGTTGGAAACCCGCGCCGAGATTGACCACCCAACCTTTCGGTGTCCAATGACTCAATGCAGCATGTTTGTGCTGAGTCACACCCCATGTCGGGATTCCGAAAGACTTCACGATAAACCGCCCAAAGAATGCACGCCGACCACAAACGCCTCCATCCTTGATGATATTTTGGTAATTGTGCAGCGAAGGGAGATCGCACTTTACGTTTTGTGACCCGTAGGGGACTTCGGTCCTGACGGTTCCCGAATAGCGCCAGCCATAGTCCGGATTGTAAATATGATCCGGCCTGTAGTTGCGGAGCATCTCGCGGCCCCAGGCCAACATCTCATCTGGTGCATCGCAGTCGACGACCATCCGGTATTCCCATGCAGAAAAGTCCGGGAAGGCAGGGTCCAACTCGCCATTGAGCCAGGCATTCTCGTAATGCAGATACCTCTTCACCGGATCCACGATGGCCGGCACATTGGTCGAGGTCTCGGGATTGCTCTGCTTGACCGGCACCGCATGCTCAAGGCTGACGGCCAGCGCGAGACGCTGGAAAAGCCCCTCTCCCGCCTTCGGGCTGACCTTCTGGATTGCCGAGTAAATCTGCATCGCCTGGCCGTATTTGCCGGCCTCGGCGCCACCTGCGATGAGCATCTGCTTGATCAAGGCGTCATCGCCCAAAAGCTTCTCCACCAGGGCCTCCTGCTCCTTGCCCTGCTGGGCAAACTCCGCAAGACCGCGCGGCGTGGCCTTCGCCAGCACGGCGCACTTGACTAGTTTGGCGTCCAGCTTGTCGCTCGACAACAACGGCTCCATTTCCGCCAAGAGCGCCTTGGCTGCGTTGAGTTCGTTGGTGGTCGCCGTGGCCAATGCCACCTGGGCCGCCTGACTCGCCTGAGCCACGCTCTGCTCGCCGCTCTTCGCCTTCTCATAAGCCGCCTGACGCTCCTTGAGTGCCTTGAGCCCGTCCTCCTTGTTCGCCTCCCACTTCGCGAGATCCTTCTTCGCCGCTTCACGCTCCGCATCCGTGGTCGCCTTCTTCAGCGCCGCTTGCGCCTGTGCGATGCCCTTTTCGGCACCGCCGATCCACTTGCCTTTCGCGTGTTCCACCAGGGCTTTTGCAGTTTGAATCTTACTCTGGGGCTGCTCCGCCGCATTCGCCTCCGCTTCCGCCGCTTTGACCGCGTCACGGGCCTTCTGGAATGCGGCTTTCATTTGTTCATCAATCTTCGGCAGCGCCTTGGTGATCTCCGCCTGCGAGAGCTTGAGCATCTCGGCGTATTTCGAGAGCAGCTTGCCCCCGGCATCGGTGAGCGGGGTTGCCGGCGAGACTTTTGGTGCTGCCGCCGAGACGGTCGCGACCAGCATGGATGTCGCTGCCAGCAGGCAGGTGACGCCCAGCCAGATTTTCGTGTTGGTTCTTTGGCTTCTTTTCATGGTGGCGATGATTCTGAAGGTTCCCTGTGGGAGTTCCGTCGTGCTTGGGTCGGCTTTCGCGCGCAGTTTGTTG
>JAYVKA010000038.1:0-2186 GCA_043768885.1 Planctomycetota bacterium | reverse complement strand
TTGGGACATCCTTCAACAACTCCTGGGCTCGTTGCAGCAGTTCCCCGCTCAATTCGGGAGAGTTCGGTACATAGTCCCTCGCGAACTGGTACAACAACTCCGCATCGTCAGGCAAAACTTCGCGCACGATGGTCTCGTTATCCAGCGGCCGTGGCAGGCGACTGGATGCCCCTTTGATGAAACTGACGATTCGCAAGAACTGGTAGGGACTCAATTCCAGCAACTTTCTCAGATGCGGGGTCGCATTTTTCGGTTCTCCGCAAACCAGCATGGCATGTGCGATCTGACGATGAATCGAAAAACTGCCGGGAGTCATCTTTGCCGCCGCTTCCAGCATTTGAAATCCGGCCTGGTCCTGTCCCAGAATCAACTGAACCTGGGCCAGCTTGACCTGCCTTTCGGGGTCCAGTGGTTTGATCTTGCTGGCCTGTTGCCAAAAACCTGCGGCGGCTGGCAAATCGGTTTTCAAAAAGTCGTTCGCCTGAAACTCGGCGTCCAGGCTGCTCGCTCCACGTGTACGAAGAAAACGGGACTGCTCCAGAATCCGGTCGGGAGTTGTCAGCATCCAAAGGTTGGCCAGAACCTGCTGTTTTCGTCCATCCGGAAGGTTTGCAACCGGCGTGGCTTCCACAAGCCTGTTCCAATACTCAAGCCGTCCACGCCTCATCCACAATTCACCGAGGTACGTGGCATCGACAGCACGGTTACTGTGGACTTCGCGAACCATCGCAGTCATCAGTTGAATTTGTTTTTCCGTTTTTTCCAAATCCAGTTCGGCGGGCGACAGATCGGAAACATTTCGGATCATCAATTCATTTAGCCTGGCGTACCGCTGATAGACTACTGCCGACAGTACGATTCCCGCGAACATCGCCAGGGACAATCCCTTGATGACGAAGCCTGGCAAACTGAATCTCAATGGAGTCTTCTTGCGAAGTCTTTCCGCAAGCGAATGTGCCTGGAATCCGATCGCTCCAACCAGGACGGACAAGGTGAGGGCGTTGGCCGGGATGTACCAGCCGAAATCAAAGATCGATGCGGTTGTTTGCGATACGATCAGGAAGACACAAGTCGTACCGGTGGCTATCGTCAATCCGGATGAACCGCGATAAAGCAGGAACAACCCGTAATAAAATACAAGTCCAACAGCCAGCAACAGAATCACCGGCGCGACCAGCCCTCCATCCACCAACGACTGGACGAACTGGTTTTCGGCATACTCGAAAAGGTGATTCTCATTCATCGTGCTGTGGATTCGGTGCATCGAAGGGTAGCTCCCCAGGCCCGAACCAAACCAGCCCATGTCCGGAAACGACTGAATCGTCTCGGCCCAGCTTCTCAGCCGCCCCGTATCGGTCGATACATCTGCCTGCAAGACTTCGGCCGATGAAAACCTGGCCAACAACTCTTTGTAGTAGCCGATCCACAACGTCATCAGGACCACCGCCAATACCAGCGGAATCACCAGCAACCCGCCCAGCTGCGGTCGTCTGGCCATGCCGTAGTAGACCATCGTCAACATGGCACCAACGAATAATGCGACCACTCCGCCACGCGACAACGACGCCAGGATTGCCGCGCTGATGAAAACGCTGGCCAGGGCAACAGCCAACTTCGTTGCCGTCAGTTCGGAAAGCATGATTTGCAGCCACGTACTGAGCTGACGCCAAACGGGTATCTCGCGGCTGATCATTGTCTTGGGGATGTTTGATTCGTCGCGAATCCACAAGTAGTTGATCAATCCAATGGTCGCAGCCAGGCTTAACAGCAAATATCCGGCAGCGTTGTTTCGGTTGACAAATGTCGCGAACGGTGTGCTCTGGTGAATCGATTCAAACGACCAATAAATCTGCGTCGCACCGGTAAATTTTTGCAATAGCGCCAGAAAGGCGAGGGCGACTCCGTTCACGCTGCACGACGCCAACAACAGAACCATGTCGTGCTTGCGACGAAACAGTCCGCCACCACAGGCAAGTCCGGTCGCACAGACGACCAACAACAAAATCTGTTTCCACGTCGCGTCCGGATCGACACTGATCCGGGTCGGTACCGGGCGACCGACGATGCCGATGGAACTCCATTCGCCGTAAAATTCTGTTTGTACACCCGCGAGGGCTTTTGCCATGGCTTCCGGCAAAGGCATTATCTGGAAAAATCCCAAAGCGATTCCGGCCAACAACAACAGC
>JAYVKA010000037.1:0-6197 GCA_043768885.1 Planctomycetota bacterium | reverse complement strand
TCCCAAGTTTGTGCAAAATCCGGCCATAGATCTTGTAGAAAGCCGGTATGAGAACGAGGATCAGCGCAGTTCCGGCAAACAATCCAAAGACCAGGCTGGCTGCCATTGGAATGAGAACCTGCGCCTGGAGACTGCGTTCCAGCAAAATCGGAAACAAACCGGCAATCGTCGTCGCCGTGGTCAACATGATTGGCCGGAATCGGCGCTCGCCCGCGGACATAATCGCTTCGTTGAGTGCTATTCCCTCGCGAACGCGACGATTGATGAAATCGACCAACACAATCGAATCATTGACAATCACGCCTGTCAGTGCGACCAGCCCAAAGAAACTGAACAAAGTCAGGTCCAGTCCCAAAATCGCATGTCCCAGGATTGCTCCGACCAGTCCAAACGGAATGATCGACATGATAATAATGGGTTGGGTATACGATCGAAACTCCAGCGTTAACAACACAAACATCGCCAACAGGGCAACACAGTAACCAACTCCCATGCTTCGAAGCGATTCCATCGTGTCTGCCTGTTCGCCTTCCCAGTCGACCGACAGAGTTGCCGAGTGTTTGTCCTTGTACTCCGCCAGGAGCGCCGGCACAAAATCGTTTTGCATTTGGGCGATGATCTCGGTCGGGTTTGCTTCCCGGCGATCGACATCGGCGGTGATTGTCACCGACCGTCGCTGATTCTGCCTGTTGATGGTTGAAAATGACTGCTGATACTTCAAGTCTGCAACCTCCAGCAATGGCCTTTCAAGTCCTTCAGCATCCCGAACCCTAACATTTTCCAATCCTTGAAAGCTCTTTCTGTCCTCCGAAGGATAGCGGACCATCAATTTGACTTCGTGCCGCCCCCGCTGCAGACGCATTACTTCATCACCGTAATAACCGGATCGAACGGTGCTGGCCAGCTGGTTTTCATCCAGACCGAGGGCCTTGCCCAATTCGTTCAACCGAAGAATGGCCTCTGATTTCCCTGGCCGGGCGTTATCCTCGATGTCGAAGACACCGAGTTTGGACGCCAGGTATTCTTTGCAACGCTCCGTTGCCTCAGGGAGGAATTGCTCGCTTCCATCTGCAGCCAACAGCTTAAGCTCAATTCCGGCACCACCTGGTCCCATCGAAGCCGCTCCATACTTCAGCACCTCAGCACCCGAAATCTTTGGAACTGCTTCTCTCCATTGTCGAATCAGCTCCTCACTGGAGATCGTTCGCTCGTCAGGCGAAACCAGCTGTACTTCGACCGTAGCGACGTGGCTGCCAGCAGTAATTCCGGTAGGACCCTGCATTTCGTTGCCAATCTCGCCGATTCGACGATAGGTGTTGT
Organism: Planctomycetota bacterium; assembly: GCA_043768885.1. Lineage (GTDB taxonomy): Bacteria > Planctomycetota > Planctomycetia > Pirellulales > Pirellulaceae > BJ22. The sequence goes on along the minus strand of JAYVKA010000037.1, from coordinate 4,877 downwards.
CGACAATGTCTTCGCCGGATTCCTGTTCCCATTGGTCACAGATTTTGACGATTGCCGACTCAAGTTTGGCAATTTCTTTTCGGGCATAATCTGCCGAAGTACCATTGGGAAAAGCAACGGTCGCGGAAATTTCCCGGCTATCCAGCTTGGGAAACGGTGCGAAGGGGACAATTCCGGACGCGATGATACCCACTGCAACAATAAACGCGCCGATTCCAGCTGCACACATGATCTGGTTATTGTGAATCGACCAGAACAGGACCTTCAGGTAAATATTGCGTACAAACCATTCCAATCCGCTGGTTGCCGCGCGATTTGCCCAGGCAATGGGTTTCAGCAAAAAACGAAACGAATACAGGCACGAGCCAATGAAACGCATGAACAGGTTGTTGTCATGTGCCAGGTGGCTGGGCAGCACGAAGGTGCTCTCCAGCAGTGAAATAATCAGCATCGCAATCATCGCCAAAGGCATGATCGCGATGAATTTCCCCATTACACCCGCGACGTACATTAACGGAACAAAGGCGATAACCGTGGTAAAAACCGACGCGAGTACGCTGGGCAAAACCTCAATCGTTCCCTCGATCGATGCCTGGAGCGGCGGTACCCCCTGCTGCCGTTTTTCGTAAATGTTTTCCCCGATTACGATCCCGTCATCAACGACGATACCCAGCACCATCAAAAACGAAAACATGGTCAACATGTTCAGCGTCTGACCGAACAACAACAGGACAAATCCGGCACCAAGAATCGAAACCGGAATTCCCAGCGCAACCCAAAAGGCAAGCCGAATCTCGAGGAACAATGCAAGCACGATAAATACGAGAAGCAATCCCTGAATGCCGTTCGTCGCCAACAACTCGACCCGATCCCGAACGTCGAGGGAACGATCCCCCCAGACAATCAGCTCATACCCTTTGGGCAGTTTTCGGTTGGCCACAAAGTCATTCACCGTTTCAACGACTGTAAACAGGTCTTCATCACCAGTTTTCGAAACCCGGATTGTCAGGCCGGGCCTGCCGTTGATCGTGTGCTCGGATACCGATTCGGCAAACCCGTCGATAACAACGCCAATATCTCCAACTGTCACAACGTCACCATTCGGTCGGGAAAGCACTGGGATCTCGGCAATCTCTGTTCCAATTTCGCGTTTGCTTTTGCCTCGCAAAAGAAGCTCCTGACCCGCCGCTTCCAGTTTGCCGCCCGGCACTTCAACATTTTGAGAGCGAACGATGCTGGACAATCTGGACAGACTCAACCCATATTCACGAAGTGTTTCTTCGGAAACTTCAATTGCAATCTCGAAAGGCTTTGCGGCAACAATCTCCGCGCTCGTAATTGCCGGGCCGGTGGGCTGAATCAGTGCGGCAAACAAGGACCGCACAAGTCCGTTCGGTTTGACTGCCCGCAGGTCAAGAAGGTCATCCCGGATCGATTCGGTTAACTCCCGAAGCTGCCGTTCCTGCCGCAAGGCAATCTCCGGGTCGTCTGAACTCTCCGGCCCGAGTATCCCCAGCGAAATTGCCGAGTTTCGAAAGGTAATCTGCCGTATCTCGGGCTGCTCGGTACTGGGCGGGAAATTGATCTGGTCAATCTCTGACCGGATTTCCTCAATCACCTGTTGTGTATCAGTCACATAGGATTGCAGTTCAAGAATTACGTACCCGAAGTTTTCCGAAGCAACGGATGTGACCTTTCTCACTCCCACAACGGTCGAAACGCCCGCTTCAATCTTCTGGCAAATGCCCTCTTCGGTTTCCTCCGGAGTCGCACCTGGAAATGGGACCGAAACCAGCACGATTTCCAGCTGAAATTCCGGAAAGACCTCTCGTCGCATGACAATCAGGCTGATCGAGCCGATCACCAACAAGGCCACTACTAGCGTATTCATGGCGGGCGAATTCTTGATTGCCCAATGGATTACCGAACGCATTGGCCTCTTTCCACTGATTTTCCGGAAACATTCCCAAACTGGCTCCTGCCAGTTGGCAGCCGTGCTGCCGCGTCTGAAAAAAACCTATGACTTTTGGTCGGAGCCAACGCTCGGCTGAACCGGTTTTGGATTCGGGTCGTCATCGCCGACAACCGTCGGTTGAACAGATTTCGTTTCAGAATCGCTGGGCAATTCGCCGGCTTCAATAATCACTGACGAGCCATCGGTCGGCTGAGTTAACGGTGACGTGACCACTGAAAAACCAGGCTTCAATCCGGATCCATTCGCACGAATGACTGACATTCCCGACTGATCGGGTGATCCACCGTCGATTTTGAATGACCCCTTTTCGATGTTATCGACGACCTCCACGACTTTGTGGTAAATCTTCTGATCCTCGACCATCCAGACATAGCCACCGGGCCGCACAGCCTCTGCCGGGACAACCAACAATTCATCATTGTTCGGGCCATCAGCCAGTCGATCGATTTTCAACTGGCATTGAACGTACATTCCCCGCACCAGAGCCTTCGGTCCATTCGCCGTGTCGAGGACAGGCTTCTCAACGATTATTCGGATGGGTGTCGCTTTTGTCAGTTCATCCCGTCCAATGCCGTTGAACCGGTCCAATCTTCCCTGCCATACGATTTCCGGATAGCGTGATCCCGAAATGATTACCGGAAGTTTGGGGAGGTAATAGGCGGCTCGCAAGCCGGACTCATCGGACGTACTGCCTGGTTGATTCATTACCGGCGAGTTTTTTTGTATCCAGCCCAAATCCGTTTCGGACAAATTGCAAAGAACGTCCACCACGCTCGTATCCTCAACTGACAACAAAACGGCTCCGGCCTGGACAACGTCATCCTGTTCGACCATGGCGCGAACCACAACGCCATCGAAAGGAGCGGAAATCCTCGTTCGATTCAAATCGACTCTGGCCCGCTCCTGGCGTCGTTTGGCCAATTCCAGCGACGCCAGCATTCGATCCGTTCTGGCCAACGCGGTATCCAGACTGTTTTTTCTTGTTGCAAAACTGTTTTGGGCTTCCAGCAGGCCACGCATGGATTGATCCAATTCACTTCGTGAAACCACGTCTCCCAGCCGTTGATTACGGCCCACCTCATCCTGAAGCAATTGAACTTGCTGTGTTGACAGCCTGACATTCTCCCGTAGTCCTTCAATTTCCTTGTTGGTCTCAAGAATCATGACCTCGGCCTGCAAAACTTCCGCGTTGGAAGTCCGCAAAGCAAGCTCATAGGTTTCAGCGTCAATTTCAACCAGCAAGTCACCGGTACGTACAAAACTGCCGGCCATACAGAGTGGCGTCCTGTTGGCGATTCTCCCGGTAACTTCTGCAGCCAGACGTACCTCCCGGTGGGGCACAACTGTTCCCGTAACATTCAAGTCAAGGCTACCCGTAAACATCTGCACTGCCGCGACTCGCACCTGGGGAATCAACAAATCCGCAGATTTGTTTGGAGGCGCCTCCCTTAATATGTAAAGTCCGTACGCCACGCAGACCGAACCAGCGATAATCAATAGCGAAAATACAGACTTTGCAATGTGCATGGCCGCTGTGTTGTTGATTTGGCGAACGGCTTTTTCGTTGTTTGTCATTTCGTAAATCGGCCTGGGTCATTTTTCAGCCGGCAAGTCGGAACTTTTGTCCGCTGCCAACCAAATCGAATCGTTGGAAGAATCCGGATAGAAAGTCGTTAATCAGGTTTTCCGGCGAGCTCCGCAGTCTTCAAATTTGCAATTGCGCCTGCGGAAAAATCGGTAATGTGTCGGGCCAGTGCGTCGATACCAAAATCGGCTGCCATGGAATTTGGCTCAACAAACATGTCTATGATCGGAGCGGCAACGCGATAATGCAGGCACTGTCCGATGACGCTAAAACCCGCCCGGATTTTTTCTGCCTCTGTCAATGGAACCGGCGACAGCGATTCAAGCAAATCCAGCAGTCTTGAAAAATAGGGTCGAAAATATTCTTCCACCAATTGCCTGGTGGCGTCACCTGGCGACATGAATTCACGCACCAACAATCGTGTTTGCCAGTTCGCATTGTCATGAACACCCAAACGATTCAACAATGTCTTGATGAAAACGAATAACTGCTCTCGAGGATCTTCCGGAAAAGGACGCCCGGCGAATGGATGCGCTACATCCTGGCTCTCGCGCGCAAATTTGATGACTTCCGTGTACATCCTGGCCTTGTCGCCAAAATAGTAATTGATACTCGCCAAATTCACGCCCGCCTGTTCCGAGATATCGCGGACCGTTGCGTCCCGAAATCCCTTTTCGGCAAAAATTGGACCAGCTGTCTGTAAAATCCGCCCGCGTGCTGTATCGTCGCTCATCTTTCTCTGCTCCGAAAACTTCCAATGCCCCAAATAGTCCAATGACCTGTCAGACGGTGCCTATTCACCCAAACACCGACAGGTCCCATGTATCCCCGCTTTCGAAAATTGCATTCCAGCCCCTTTTCAGAGAGCGGGAAAGATTTCCGCTGAACCCACTCCAATTCAGAATAGATGACGCCACCAATTCAATCATTGCCGCATGAAACGATTGTATGAAACAGCCGTTCTTTGTCCAATCGAAAAACGGATTCCACCCAAATAGTCGTAAGCCCTTGGCAGGAAATCAACGAATCGAGGCATCTGCATCCAACCAGCGTCGTTGAGCAATTCCGAATCGGCGAAAAAACTCTCCGGGTCCCGCAAAATTTGAAAAACTGGGATTGAATACAGGCGTTGAACCGATGATTGCGAAGTCGATTAACGTGCTTTTTTGCGACTATCTACTTCGTTTTCCCGGGTGATTGCATTTTGACCTTGTACAGCCTTGTTCGGTCCGACAGGTACATGTGCCCGTTGCAGAAGACGGGAGTGCTGTAAACCGCTGAATATTTGTCGGTGTCGAACTCGCCCAGCACATTAGC
>JAYVKA010000036.1:0-7672 GCA_043768885.1 Planctomycetota bacterium | reverse complement strand
AAATTGACACCCTCAAAAACATCGCGGTCGGGCGAAAGAGTGACCAGTTTGGTCTTCATGATGTCCCGGGCAACCGGATATCCGGCACCGTCTGTAAGAAAGGTGTACGCCATGGTTCGTTCCTTTTCGGATTGAGTATTGTCGGCGACGAGCTTTCCATTCTAGACAGAAAATTTTGGGTTGTGTGCTACGGCACCGCGAAAAACAGCGTGAAAACATGAACAAGTTGTGCGTGGAACAGAAATCAAGCTGCTTTCAACGTGGGCATTTTTTTGGTGGCAGGACAAGCGACATTGCGAAGTGCGCGTCCGGCTGGGGACAGCCGGACCTACAGCACGTTGCGAGGGTCTCCCGAACCCGTAAACAAGAAATTACCGAAGATCAAAGTGTTTACGTCAAGTTAGTCCGCGTTGGAAATTGAAAAGATCGTCGCCACGCCAGACGGTGAATCGCACCGGCCTGTTGCCGAATGGCTGAGTTTTAGCGGTGCATCATCTGATAAGAAGACTTCGGCTAACGAAGGAGAAAACAATTCGTGAATCTGGGCGACGCTGTTAATTCGTTCCATCCCCGGAATTGCCAAACTATACCCGAGCAACTGTTCGTAATCCGATTCGGTGAGTGACGAGTACTCGACGTCGATCGCGATCAACCCGCCCGGTTTGCAAACCCGGATCATCTCATTCGCCAGAATTGGTGGCTGGTTACTGTAGCTCATCGTCCAACCGCAAATCACAACGTCGAAATGGTTGTTGTCATATGGCATTGCGTGCATGTCGCCCAGGTCGATCAGCCTGGAGTAGCTGATCAGATCCAGTCCAGGAAAACATTCCAGCGGCAAATCAAAATAGGCCGAGGCATTCAGCAGGTCATTTTCGTTGCGCGGCCCGATCAGTAAAATTAAACGGGCGTTGCGGGCTGACTCGATGACAGACAACGTTTGAATCAAGCGTTCAATTCGGTGGTTGGAAAAGTCATCCAGGCTCTTGAGATTGTGTTTGAGCGGTTCGCCGACCGATTGACCGGAATCAACGGTTTGGAATTTTCGGCGCCAGCGGGACTCTCGCAGGCGCCGACGTCCGACAAGCTTGCGAACGAGATCGGTTCGCAACGCCTGGCGGCAGCGGATTCGCGGAGTTAATCGCATGGCAATTCAAAGTTTGAGAAACAGCGTTTATTCTGCTTGAGACGATTGATTGTCGATTTCGGGATGTTCGCCGGGACCGAAACGGGCGGATAGTTTTGCCCGCACAGGGAATCGGCGAATTGAATTTGGAACAGCAAGCGGTCTCTTTCGACCAGCGGTTTACCCATATGGAAACTGCGCGTATCTACGGCGAGCATGGTCCCAACCGGGCCCGTCAATTCCAGCAGTTCGGAGGCGGGATAATGCGCCGCGATTTCGTCGTCTTCCATCCGCTCATCGCGCAGGAGCGCCGCTGGCTTGCGTATGTGCGAGCCTCGCACACATGGCGATGCGGACCGTTGTTGGAATCGAAGTCGGTCATGTAGACAAAAAACTTGATGAACTTGAAGCGGTCCGTGTCAAAATGATACAGCTGCGCCGCGCGGGATTGCAGTGCCGCGTTGCCGGGAGCGCTCCACCACATCGTTAGCAAAGCGAAATCACACAGGAAACATCGCGGATGATTTCCCTGGTGGAATGGGAAACACGTTTGGTAAAACGGCCAATCGCGCTCATCTCGAAATTCCTTTTCGCCAATTTCCTGAGGCTGTCGCCGGTCAATCAATGGTTGCAATCAGATAGGATGACATTGATTGGCCAAAGAGGAAACACAAATCCAGGGCTAATTGCCAGCAACGCAGTCGGCGAGAGGTGTCATGGGATTGCCTTAACGAGCGTGGCGGGACTGCGCCGTGGAGACCCGTTCTGTAGGTCCGGCTGTCCCCAGCCGGACTCGCCCGTTTAATGGATTTGACGGCAACGGAATTTCCACTCCGGGTAGTGAGACAGACGCCGAGCATGTTTGACGAAAGACTGTGATGGTTTCGGTGTCCGGCTGGAGTATGGTGCCCGGCTGGGGACAGCCGGACCTACATGCGGGGAGAACAGTGTCTACAATTTGGGTTGTTGAGATTCAAGTAGCTTGCCTGGTGATTGAACGTGGCGATGAATCTTTTTGCAAAATCGGAACAGCGGGAGCTGGATGCGGCGCGGCCATTGGCAGCGCGGATGCGTCCAACTTCGATTGCCGAGTTTGTGGGGCAGCAGCATTTGCTGGGTGAAGGAAAACTGTTGCGCCGTTTGATTGCGGCCGACCGGGTTGGGACCGTGATTTTCTTTGGACCACCTGGGACTGGGAAAACGAGTTTGGCCCAGTTGATCGCCAGTGAAACGAAACGACATTTTTCGCAGCTAAACGCGGTCCTGCATGGTGTTAAGGAATTGCGCGAAGTGCTCGGTGCGGCGCGGGACAGCTTGGCGACGGGGGCTGGGGGGACGCTGTTGTTCATCGATGAGATTCACCGGTTTAGCCGCACGCAACAGGATGCATTGTTGGCTGATGTCGAGAACGGGATGGTTTCTTTGATCGGTGCGACGACCAGCAATCCATTCTTTGCGGTCTCCCCTGCCCTGGTCAGCCGCGGGCAGATGATGGAGTTTCATCCGCTGGGCGAGGACGAAATCGTTCTCTTGTTGCAATCGGCAATCGCTGAGCCGGTTCGCGGTTTGGGACGATTTCGAATCGAGGTCGAGCCGGGTGCGCTGGAGTATCTGGCGGGGGTGAGTGACGGCGATGCGCGTCGGGCGCTGTCAGTTTTGGAAACGGCGGTTTTGAGTTCCGCTCCACCGGTAAAATTGACCGACGAATTGCTTCGCGAATCGATGGCGACGCGGGCCCAGCGTTACGATCACACCGGCGACGAACATTACGATTGTGCGAGTGCACTGATCAAAAGCGTGCGCGGCAGCGATCCTGACGCGGCGATCTATTGGCTGGCCCGGATGCTGGAAGGTGGCGAGGATGTTCGCTTTCTCTGCCGACGGATCGTGATTTTGGCCAGCGAAGATATTGGTAACGCAGACCCTACTGCCCTACCGATGGCAGTTGCTTGCAGTCAGGCTTGCGAGCAGATTGGGCTGCCCGAGTGCCAGTTTGCACTGGCTCAAACCGTGGCCTATCTGGCCTGTGCACCGAAAAGCAATTCTGCGACGACGGCGATCGGTGCGGCCCGAAAAGATGTCCGCGAACAGAACGTGTTGCCAGTCCCGAAACATTTACAGGATGGCCACAGTTCCGGGGCAAAATCGCTGGGGCGCGGAACGGGCTATCAATACTCGCACAATTCCGCTGACGGAATTGCCGCCCAGGAATATTTGGGCGTTGATCGAGAGTACTATCAACCGGTGGATCGCGGCAGGGAAAGCGAGATTGGGAAGCGGTTGGTTGAGATTCGGAAACGATTGAAAGATTGTTGATTTCGGATTTTCGATTGATGAAGTTCGATTCACTTGCTTGCACCGCGTGCTTGTATTGATTGCAAGCATATCGCAGCGGTAGTTGAATTGGTCTGGAGCGCGGGTGACGGTTTCTCTATTCTCGCACCCGTAATGTGCCTGTCGGTTGGCCCGGTTCCACGAGCCGAATTCCCAACCAATGGCGCAGTTCGATGGCGAGGAAGCCGACCAGGGCGAGAATCAGCAACGCCAGTGCGATTCGTCGTAGCCACGTCGGCTTGTGCGACCAGGGACGGTGTGAAAACACAACGTATTCACCGCACTCCGGGCAGCGTTGGGAATCTTCATGAATTTCCACGCCGCAACTGGGGCAAGGTACGGTGGATGCTTCCAGTTGATCATCGTCTTCCGGATAGTCCTCTTCGTCGTAACTGGACCAGTTCATTTCAAACCTGAATTGTGCAGACGTTCATTCGTTCGGCCCTCAACATGGCCGATTCGCGGGCGTCCGGCAAGCTCAGGCCCGGTGATGGAGTACAGTGGTGAATTCCGCAAAAAATACGGTCGTCGCAATTCTGCTTTTGGGAGTTTCCTATGGCGTTTATCAGGTGATTAATGCACCGGATACGGGTGATCCGCTGGCCGGTTTGATGAAAATGGTCGAGCCTTCGGGCAATCCTGCGGCCAGTGCCGATGCCAGCGCGGAAAAAACCGGTTCGAGCGGTGACTGGAACACTTCGTTTACCGCCCCGGAACCGCCAGCACTTCCGTCGATGCCGTCCCAGCCTCCCGTACTGAACAAGCTTGAACCTGCTCCCGCCAATCAATCAACAGCTTCCCCAAAACAGCCCAACGCACAACCGCCAGGCATTGGTGGATTCGCTTCGCCAGATCGTGCTCCAGCCAATTCGCCGGCAACAAGTTCGTTTTCGTCACCAGAATCCGGGCTGGGAAATCTGGCTCCGATCAAACCCAAAACGGAAATCTCCATCCCCCGCTTTGGTCCAATCGAAAGTGGTCCACAATCAACGGCCACGTTTGGACCGGCCCCAGGAGGTTCACTCGCCGGCGTTCCCGCTGCACTCGCACCACTCAATGAAGTCTGGCCAGCCGCCGAGCAGATGGTGAACGCCGGCAATTTTCGCGACGCGCTCGAGAAGCTGACTCCGTATCTGGAACGAACAGGTTCTTCCAGTCCCGACCATGAACGGTTGACGCATTGGCTGGATGCGCTCGCATTGAAAGTGGTTTACTCGACAGAACATCGACTCGATTCGACGCCCTATATCGTTCGGGCTGGAGAAACTCTGGACAGCCTCTCGGCCAGCTGGGGCGTTCCGGCCGAGTTCATCTACAAAGTCAACGCACAGAGGATCCCGAACCCGTCCGAGCTGACACCGGGAATCGAACTAAAGAAAATTGCCGGGCCATGCCGCGCTTCAGTTTCCAAAACCGATCGCGAGTTGACTCTCTACGTCAGCGGACTTTACGCCGGACGGTTTCCGTTGGCCGGAGACACTTCGAGTTTGCAGAGTGGCGCATTTCACATCACCAGGAAACAAAAGTCGGGCAGCCAGTGCGGTGATTATTGCCTGGAAACCAACCAGCCAGGTTTGGCCCTGCACGCCGCCGGACCCGGCGCGCCATCCACCGGCACACTCTCTTTCCAAACCGCCGACGCCGAGGATCTGTTCGTCATCCTCCCCGAAGGCTCCGAAGTCCTGATTCGATAAATAGCTCCGGCAGTCCCCAGCCGGAATATCAGACAAGCAAGTCTGAGGACAGACTTGCCTTCGTGCGATACAATGGCTGCCTGGTTGTTTTGTTGTACTTCCAGGAGTGGCTGTGATGGTTGGCCGGTTGTTGTCGTTGTGTTGCCTGATGGTCGTGGCAACTGGATTTGGAAATTCGGATGCCCAGCAACAGCGGCAAGGGCAATCGATTTCCGAGCGATATTCGAAACGCGAAGTCCGGATTCCGATGCGCGACGGCGTGATGTTGCATACTGCGATCTATGCACCGCGCGACCAGTCGAAGGCCTGGCCGATTCTGATGAACCGGACTTGCTACAGCTGCCAACCGTATGGCGAGAACAACTATCCGTCGCGGCTGGGGCCGTCGAAAACGATCGACGACGAAGGCTATATTTTTGTTCAACAGGATGTGCGCGGTCGCTGGAATTCCGAAGGGACTTTCGACAACATGCGACCGCATCGGGATGGCGATTTGCCAGTCGATGAAAGCTCCGACACTTATGACACGATTGAGTGGCTGTTGAAAAATGTCCCGTCGAACAACGGCAAAGTCGGCATCACGGGGATTTCGTATCCGGGGTTTTATTCCGCGGCCGCACTGCCCGAACATCATCCGGCACTGGTTGCGGTCAGCCCCCAGGCACCGATCTCCGATTTCTTTTTCGACGATTTTCACCATCAAGGATCGTTCCTGCAGAGCTACCTGATTGCGACTGCGACATTTGGCTATCAACACAGCGGCCCGACAACCCAGTCCTGGTACCAAAGTCCTCGTCCGTCCTCCAACGACGCCTGGCAGTTTCACACGATGCTCGGTCCCTTGTCGAATGCCAGTGAGTTTTATGGCGAGGACTGTTTTTTCTGGCAGGAGATTGTCGAGCATCCGAACTACGACAAGTTTTGGCAGGAACGAAGCATCCTGCCCCATTTGAAAAACATCCAAGCCAATGTGCTGACCGTCGGCGGTTGGTTTGACGCGGAAGACCTTTATGGTCCGCTGCATATTTATCAAAGTGTGGAATCCAAAAACCCTGGAATCAGTAACCAGTTGGTGATGGGCCCCTGGGGACATGGCGATTGGGCTCGTGGACGTGGACCAAGCGTTGTCGGCAACATGCCTTTTGGCAGGGACATTTCCAGTTACTTTCAGGAAAAAATCGAGGCGCCGTTTTTCAAGCACCATTTGAAGGGTTCGGGTGATCCGCTCCCATTCGAGGCGCACGTTTTCGACACGGGCCGTCGTGAATGGAGTTCGCTTCCAGCTTGGCCACCGACCGATACGAAGCCGACCAGCCTTTACATGAAGGCCGGCGGCAAACTCGAGTCAGCCTCCCCGCCGCCAGCAGTCGATGGTGCCCAGAGTTTCACCGAGTACATCAGTGATCCGGCCGACCCGGTTCCCTACCGCCAGCGGCAAGACATCCAATTGCAGTTCACACCGCGGCAATACATGACGGATAATCAAAAGTTTGCGGGCGATCGCGATGACGTACTCGTGTTTCAGACTCCGGTCCTGACCCAGTCGGCGACAATTGCCGGACCGATTACAGCACGACTGCAAGTCTCAACAGATCAGGGAGATGCCGACTGGATCGTCAAAATCATCGACGTGTTTCCGGACGATTATCCGCAGCTCGAAGGAACTCCCGAAGGAGTCAAGCTGGCCGGATACCAGATGATGGTTCGCAGCGAGGTCCTCAAGGGTCGCTTTCGAAAATCACTGGAGAACCCCGAGCCGATGGTGCCGAACGAAGTAACCGAAGTCGCAGTGCCGTTGCAGGATGTTTATCATACGTTCTTGCCCGGTCATCGCGTCATGATCCAGATTCAAAGCACCTGGTTCCCGCTGATCGACCGCAACCAGCAGAAATACGTCGAGAATATTTATAAGGCCAAAGCCGAAGATTTTGTGAAGGCGACCCATCGCGTTTGGCACAACGCCGACCATCCCAGTCGCATTGAGTTCCTGCTGATGGCCGCCCCGCCGAAATCTTCGGCCGAAAACAAATAATGGCCATCAAACGGCACTTTTTCCGCCCCAATTCGTGATGCCTGATCCCGGCAGCGACCGGAAAATGTTTTGTCGTACGCCAGGCGACGAGTACAATCGCGGGAAGAAAATGAGGCCATTTTTTTCTGGAGAATTGAAATGATAAAATTGCTTGCGCTGTTTGCCGTGGTCGTTATGGTTGTCGCAGCCAGGAATCCGGCGATCGGGCAAGAAGCGACGATCGGCAATATTGGTTCAGCTGAGGATGTTGAGCAGATCGTTGCCAAACGACCATCCAGTCAATTGGTTCCTGGCGAGACGATTCCGAATTCCAACCCCGACTCAATACAAGCCATTGAAAGAATCCTGGCTGCGTCCGACCCTGGAGTTACACTTCAGGAAGAACCTTTTGGCGATCTGATGACGCGATTGAATTCCATTGGAATTCCGGTACTCATACACCATTCAGCGATCGATGACGAACTGGACAAGCAGACACAGGTCTCC
>JAYVKA010000035.1:0-5802 GCA_043768885.1 Planctomycetota bacterium | reverse complement strand
AGTCGCCGCCGACATTCCCTTTGACGTTCAACCCATTGATCTGGAAGCGACACGTGACCGCAGCCAGCCGTTCGTTGGACGCTGGAATGGGCTGATCAGCCAGACGAACTGGGAAAAGGGCCGGATCATCGCCGAATGGCGCGAGGATTTGCAAAATCAGGAACAACCAGCCTCGGTTTGGAGCGATGAAACCTGGAGCCGCCTGGTGGGTGGCGTTTCTCCACAACACGTCGGGCGGTTGCGTCGCACGTGGGACCGGTTCAGCAAAGTCTTCGAATCGTATCAGGGGCTGTACTGGAGCCACTTCTTCGCTGCTCTCGATTGGAACGACGCAGAAATGTGGCTGGAAGGGGCCGTGCAAAGCGGCTGGTCCGTCTCGCAAATGCGATTGAAGCAATGGGAAACCGTTGGCGGTTCGCCTGACGAAAAACCGGACGCGGCAGGCCGCGACATCGTCAGCAGCGAAATCGAAGAAGAGAACCAGTCGCTGACGGCCGAAGACGCCTCGGTTGGCAAGAAAGAAAAATTTTCATCCAGCCCGCTCGACGAAGGCCCGGACTTTGGTGACGAACCACGCGGTGATCGCCGATCGTCCGATTCCGATACGATCGAATTGGGCGACATTCCCAAACTCACAACGCAGGCTTTGTTCGACCGCTTCAAAGACCTTCCCGAAGACGTCGCGGAGAACGTCGAAGCATTTCAGTTGTCGATCATCCGCCACCGCGCCGAAGGCTGGACGCAAATCACCCAGGAGCAAATGGTTGAAGTCTTGGGTGCCTTACGCCAGTTGGCTGCGTCCAACGCCGACTCGCACGGGTAATGCCAATCCGGTACGGGGCGGGAAATGGAGTCTGCAGATATTGCAAGAGTTCATTGACCGGGAAGTGGCCCTTCCAACAGGCCTAAATCGGCAGCCATTGCCCGCTTGATCCCTGCTGACGTACGGCTTTCTTGATTGACCGTTTTGCGGTCGAATCGATACTTGTTAGGATCAATTGTGAATCACAGTCAGGATTATTCGCAAATCGCCAAAAAGCCAAAAGATAATTCGGTATGGGACGAAGTTTCGAGAATCGGAAGGCGTCAATATTCAAGACAGCCGGGCAGAAATCCAAGCTGTATTCCAAGTATGGAAAGCAGTTGTATGTGGCTGCCAAGAACGGTGTTCCGGACCCCGATGCCAATCCCACATTGCGCAGCCTGATCGACAGGGCCAAACGCGAGCAGGTCCCGTCACATGTGATTGACAAGGCAATTGAAAAGGCAAGCGGCGTTGGTGGCGAAGACTATGTGGCGGCACGCTACGAAGGATTTGGCCCTGGCGGATGCCTGGTTATCATCGATTGCCTGACCGACAACAACCACCGCACGATCAGCGATGTCCGCACATGCTTTTCCAAAACCGATTCCAAACTGGGTGGACCAGGTGCTGTCGCGCACCTGTTTGACCAGATGGCGGTGCTGTCGTTCAAGGGAGACAATTCCGATCAGGTACTGGAAGCGATGTTGGCTGCCGAAGTCGATGTGGATGATATTGAGAGCAAAGACGGCCGGGTGACCTTGTTCGCGCCGGCCACAGAGTTTTTCAAAGCCAAACAGGCCTTCTCCGAGGCGTTTCCGGACACCGAATTGGACGTCCAGGAAATCACTTTTCTGCCCCAGGCAACAACGAACATCAGCGCCGAAGATGTACCTGTATTCGAAAAGCTGATCAACTTGCTAAACGATTGCGAAGACGTTCAGGAAATCTACCACAACGCTGTTTTGCCTGGGTAGGGAGACCAGGTACCGGTTTGCGTCAGGGCCAATGGTTGATGAATGCCGAAAGCAATCAATCAAGCCCTCGAATCGGCGCCGGATGTTCGCGATCACTTTCGAGGTAGTTCCTTAACAGAATCTGGGCGGCAAGCTTGTCGAGCAGCTTTTTGCGCTGGGCCCTGGTTCGATTGACTTCCTGAAAGATTTCAGATGCCATCGACGAAGTAAACCGCTCGTCAAACCAGGTTACCGGACAAGCCGTGATATCAGTCAGCCATTTGCCAAACTGCAATGATGCTTCGGACAACTGACTCGCTTCGCCGCTCAAATGGACCGGGAGTCCGACGACAAATCCGGCGACCTGCTGGCGCTCGATCAGTTGCTGAAAAAACTGCTGGTCGAGTCGTTCGTTGCGACGGTTGTAGATTTCCAGCGGACTGGAAATCGACTGGGACTGATCAGTGATTGCCAGACCGATTCGCACCGTGCCGTAATCGACACCGACCAGCCGCCCGGTTCGGGGCAGAAATTGCGATTTCATTTCGCGTCGTCCGGCACGGATTCGACGGGAATGGGGTTTTTGATGCCGGATTCCAGGAAACATCCGGTCTTCAAAAACCGAAGGGTCGCCTCGCATACTTCCGGCTGTTTCATCATAGTGGAATGAAAGAGTGATTTGACGAACAAATCCGCAGCGCCCGGCAATTTTGCTTCTTCCAGACTCACCGTCATGTCACTGGAACCCTCCAACAGCGGGTTCATTCCCCGTCCGCCCTCTGCGTCTCCCCCGGCAATGATTCCGAACTCGCCTTTTGGCGTCGCGAGTTTTCCCGCCAGTGTTTCCCAGTCCATTCCGAGCTCAACACCGCTGCGCCCGGTAACAAACGAAAAGACTCCGGTCGGCTGAAGTACCCGGGCCATTTTCGATCCCTGATTCGGCGGACCGATCATCACGATACGACCGATTCGCGGATCACCTTGTTCCGTCCCGGTGATCGTGTCGGCCAGGTAATGACGGACGACAATATTGCCAAGGCTGTGTCCGGCAAAATGAATGTGCTTGACTTCGGGGCCAAGTAACTGGATAACCTGATTCAGGGCCTGAGCATGATCCCCAACCGGTTTGCGTGTGCTGGCGTAAGTGAAGTCAATAATTTGCCAGTTCGTGTTTGCTTTCAGGTACTTTGTCATCGGCACCCAGGATCCGCGCGTGCGGGCCAATCCGTGAACCAGAATCACGACCGTTTCGCCGTTGGGCGGAATTGATTCGGAAACAATCAGGCGATTCAAGGCATCTTCGCATTGTTCCAGCGTCCCCCACGCCCGCCTTACATTGTTGGCGTCCAGCAATCGGCAATGTCCGGTACCGTAGTGACGTTGAATTCGCCAGCCACTTCGATGCCGCAAGTCGGTCCAGAACTGCGTGCCACCCATCGTCGGCAGTTCCCAATTCAGTGGTCTTTCGCTCATCCCTTCCAGCTCCGGATTCACTTCCAGTGGCGGCAAATCATACTGTTCGATCTGTGCCAAGGAACTATTCGCAAACACGAACAGAATTGCACAAGACAAAATCGAAGGGATCGATCGTCGAGTCATTTTTGTCATGTCGCAGCCAATTTTCATGCAATTCGCAAGCCAATCAAAGATATTCGGTCAAGCCTTTGGATTTTAACGCATCGACGACCTGTTTTACCGCCGCTTCGTCGTCGCGGTGGGCCACCAGTGTCGCATCCGCCGTATGAACAACGATCAAGTCCGATACACCCAGTGTCACTATCATATGCCCATCGTCGGACCGGATGATCGTGTTTTGGGTACGAATACCAAGATGATTGCCTGAAACCGTATTGCCGTCCTCGTCAACGCCTCGCAATCTGGCGAGCGACAGCCAGCTGCCGAGGTCGTCCCAGCCAAAGGGGGCCTGGATCACCTGCACGTTCTTGTAACGCTCCATGACGGCAAAATCGATGGAAGTGCCCTTAATCGATTCAAATTCGCTGGCGAAAACGGAATCGAAATCTTTCGAGCCATGTGCTGTTGCAATCCGGTCGATGTGCTCCATCATTTGCGGTTCGAACTCACGGAGAGCCGAGAGGATTGTCTCTACATGCCACACGAAAATGCCGGCGTTCCAGAAAAAGCCGCCTTGCTCCAGGAAACCCGCAGCGGTTGTTGCGTCGGGCTTCTCGCGGAACCGGCGAACTTTCCACGCAGGAAACCGGCATGACACCGGCTGCCTTTCGTCCCGTTCGATATAGCCAAAAACCTCTGCAGGATAAGTCGGCTGGATTCCAAACGTAAACAGAGCGGTCTTGTCCGCCCGGACGATTTCCGCCGCGGCAGAAATCGCTTCACAAAAAACGTCGTCCGGACCAATCACGTGATCCGATGGCATCACAGCCATGATCGCATCGGGATCTTTGAGATGGATGATCGCGGCGGCCAACCCAACACAGGGAGCCGTGTCCCGTTTACAAGGCTCACCCAAAAATGATTCAGCGGGCAATTCCGGCAGCTGTTCACGAATCGCAGGAACCAGCATATGATTGGTCGCCACAATCAATCGGTCGGCCGTCGAAAGACTGGATACACGATCCACCGTCGACTGGATCATCGATCGTTCGCCGACCATGGTCAGCAGCTGCTTGGGCACGTTCGTGCGACTGGCTGGCCAGAATCGGGTTCCAGCGCCTCCTGCCATGATAACTGTATGAATCAATCGATGTCCTCATCGAACGGAACAGGTAAAACCCGAAGCGGTCAAAGGTCCGAGTCGGATTGAAGGAAAGTGTTTTTCTGAAAACGCGAATTCGCCGGGAGTCGCCGCTTTAGCGCTTCTGCGTCCAGGGCAAATGCCGGGCTGATTTCAACCAAAACACCATCATCGACGGTGCCGCCTGCGGATTCAATCCAGCTGCGATGCAATCGGCAAATTGCAGCACGAACCCAGTCGGGCGTTTCACTGGTCGCTGGTGGAGAATTCTTGACCGCGGCAAAGCCCTCGGAGGGATCGACTTCGCACACGATCGATTTTTCAGCGTGCGGCATCAAATCGAAAATAAACCGCTCAAACTTGACTCCGTTGTTTTCGGTTGGCTCCAACGGCTGGCCGACCGAATCAATGGCCGGGATTTTTTTCTCGGCGCGATGAAAAGGAAGCGAAGTCGCGTTTTTGGCACAGCGCTGCAAAAAATCAAGTTCAAAAATGTGAACTGCAATGCTTCCGGCCCACAGCTTTAGGTCGCCATTTGCATCCACCGCCCTCGCGTTTTTCTCTGGCAAGTCGCTGTATTCGATAATCTGGACTTTGCCGCCGATTGAAACGACGTTTCCGACCCGTTGGAGTGCTTCCCGTTTTCGAATCACCTGCGACGTCAGCTCGCTTTCTTCCAACAAGTGGCAACCAATCAAAACAGGATCGCAAATCAGCAACAGCGGGTTGTCGATCTGTCCGTAAAACACCTGTCGGATGCCATGCCGATGCATGTCATCCAGCGAACCGCTTCGATCCAGCGCCGCCAGAGCGCCACCATGCCCGTCGGGACTGGTCACGAGCTCGTGCTTGTCCGCCATCAGAACTTTGCCGTGTTTCAAATCAACGGCGGGCATTACTCCCTGACAGAATATGCGAACTTCTTCACCTCGATATCCAAACCAGTCGTTCGATTCCAGATACTCACGCGTCTCGGCGTCGGTCTGCGGACTGGTCATGATGTACACCGGAATACACCCACCGGTTTTCGAACCGCGGGCCAGGCAATGTTCCAGCATGATCTGAAACAGGCTACGGTTGCTGACTGGCCCGATTGGGAACATGCCTTTGGGATGTTCGAAACCCAGACGGCTCCCTTGCCCTCCCGCGGTCAGCACAAAGGCAACCTGGCCGTTGGCCAGGGCCTGGTTGCCAGATTCCTCCGCCTGGCGCCGAAAATCCGGATCGCGCTGTTGATCAATTGTGATCGCTGTTGGCGCCGTTGCCCGATCAGAAAGATCGTTCCAGTTGGTTTCACTGGCGTCCGACTGCACCAGCCCCCGCAACTG
>JAYVKA010000034.1:0-3382 GCA_043768885.1 Planctomycetota bacterium | reverse complement strand
GAAAAATCCAGCGTTCAGCAAAACGTACAGCAAGGCAACAGTCAGCGTTCCCATCATCAGTGCCCGAAAAACATTTTTTTCCGGGTTGCGAATTTCACCGGTCACAAAAGCGACATCGTTCCAGCCTCCAAAGGCATACATGACAAACACCATGGCCGACAAACAGCTCAACCAATCCGTCGTGCCGCCAACCAGTTCGGAATCTGCCTCAACAATGGGTGCAGGCGAACCGCTGAAAAGGATGGCTATGATCCCGGCGATTCCAACGACTTTCATCAGTGTCAGGAAATTCAACAATCCGGAACCGGCCCTCAATCCCCAAAAATTGACCGCAGCCAATACAAATACGGCTGCTGCGGCCAGCAAAATGATCCCAAGGCCCGATTGCAGGTTTTCATTTTCGATCAGCTTTCCCGCATAACGGGCAAAGGTCAGGCTCATGGCCCCGATGTTTCCGGGTCGAATTACCCAGAACGCGGACCACGCGAACAAAAATGCCGTTCGAGACCCAAAGGCATTTCGGAGGTAAACCCAATCGCCACCGACTACATTTCGAAACCGGCTGGCAAGTTCGGCGAAGCAAAGTGCACCGATCAGCGAAAGGACTCCGCCGCTCGTCCACAGGCCCAATGCCGCTTGCCAGGATCCAGCCATTCCGGCAACCCGCGGACTGCTTTCAAAAACACCAGCCCCGATAATGGTTCCAATCACAATCGCCGACGCGTCCAGAACGGACAGTCTTGGAAGCACGCTGTTTGTCGCGACTGGTTGTTCCATATTCAATTGTCGAAACCGGGAGTTGGAAGTTACAGTACGATGGACGTCCTTGTCCGTCGAAAAATGCCGAAACAAAACGGAATTCGACGGACGAGGACGTCCATCGTACCTCAAAAGACAATTTTTGCCCCTGTGTATCCCGCAATGCCCGACAACATTCGAATCCGCGACCTTTGCCCTTCGAACTCGCCGCCACCTCATGCTGTTGACCGGGCATCGCGTTCATCGATTTGGCCGTCTGTCACTTTTGCCTGCGATTCGCCGGACGAGGCCGACGGGATTCTGGGCGGAACGATTCCCGGTTACGCCTATCAACGCGACGGACATCCGAATGCCGATGTTCTGGCGGAGAAGTGTCGGCAATTGCATCGGGCCGATCACGCGACGATGACTTCGTCTGGCCAGGCCGCCATGTCGCTGGCGTTGCTTTCGTTTCTCGGCACGGGCGATCATGTTTTGTTAAGTTCGCGGCTGTACGGAAACACCGTCCGGATGTTTCGCGACCAGGCGTCGAGGTTCGGAATTCGGGCGGGTGAAACGGACATGCTCGATCTGGAACAGGTTCGCAGTTCGATGACGGATCAGACGAAGCTGATTGTGGTCGAGACGGTTTCAAATCCGACTTTGCGAGTCTGTGATCTTGCTGGCCTGGCGAGACTGGCCCATGAACGAAAGGCAAAACTGCTGGTCGACAACACTTTCGCCAGCCCCGTTGTTTGTCGGCCATTGGAACTGGGCGCTGATCTGGTTGTGGAAAGCCTGACCAAAATCATGAACGGGCACAGCGACTCTGTGATGGGATTGCTTTGCGGAGCTGGCGATGACGGCGACCGGATCAACAAAACAGTTCGATGTTGGGGAATGACATCCAGTCCTTTCGATTGCTGGATTTGCGAACGCGGATTGCTGACGCTCCATGTGCGCGTGTCGGCTGCCTGTCGGACTGCGATGAAGGTGGCGGAATCATTGGTTGGAAATTCTGCAATTCGTCAGGTCGATTATCCGGGACTGGATTCGCATCCGGATCATGCGAAGGCCGTTCGACAATTTCATGGCGACGAACAACCGATGTTCGGTCACATCGTGACGATGCATTTGAAGGGTGGCTCGAAGGGCGCGGAGAGGCTGATTGGCAGGTTGGACGGCATTCACTATTGCACTTCATTGGGGGGAGTCGAAACGACGCTCAGCCATTCCTGCAGCAGCAGTCATCGATCTTGTACTCAGGCTGAACTGGATGCTGTGGGAATCGATGGCGGGACAATTCGGCTGAGTATTGGCCTGGAAAGTCCGGAATATGTGCTGAATTCGCTTCAGTCGGCACTGCATCGGCTGGACTGAAACCCCCGGTTGGCGATAATATGGTGCGTCAAGTCCGGCCGGGAATCAACGGCGGGGCGATTACTGTTTTTATCCTAATGGAGCATGCATGCCAAAAGACGAAGCTTTTGAAGTATCCGGCACGGTCACCCAGGCCCTCGCCAACACCCGCTTTCGGGTGGAATTGGAAACGGGTTCGGAAGTTCTGGCTCACGTAGCCGGAAAAATGAGAAAAAATTTCATTCGAATTGTTCCCGGCGACAAGGTTCGCGTGGAATTGTCTCCTTACGATTTGACCAAGGGTCGTATCGTCTATCGTGAGCGTTAACGGATTCTTGGCGGGGTAGTGCCCACGCCATACATGAATCCCTGGCTGGTTCTGAGAACGCCCACATGTTTGAACCAGATTTCGGGAGATTTCGTACTGTCCGAAACCGGATCTGGTGTTAAGGGGTATCGTCTGTGCAATGGGATCCACCGACAGGAACGAGGCGGTAGGACATCGAGTCACATGATGCTGACCAGCGGCGGGATTTCGTGATGATCACGCCATTGCGTTTCGCATAAAGTTGTCCGACAATCCACTCCCTCAGGCCACCGTTTCCAGTCGTAATCTGGACTCAGGTTCCGGGTGGCCCGGGTGTTTAGGCAAGACCGGTCCTGTCCTGACAATTGCGTCGGGGTGCCAGTGGCATTTGCACGAAACGCGGTCAGGGTCTGATTTCAATAAACGGCTTTTATTTTTGTTTTCGGGAGAAAAAATAGTGAAGAATCTTTTTCAAATGTGTTTGATGGGACTGGCGTTGACCAGTCTGATGCTGGCTCCGGCACAGAAAGTGTCGGCTGTCCAGTCTGCTGGCGAACCTGCAGTAGTAGTCTCACTGTCCAATGTCGATGAGCAACTGAAGGATATTCGCTACCTGATGGAAGCGGCGGGGCAAGGCGGAATGTACGGCTTTTTGGTCGAGCCACAAGCCAACAATTTCCTGAAGGGAATTGATCGCAGCCAGCCGTTGGGTGCACTGCTGTATTTCAGCGACGACAGCCCCGAGCCAAACTGGTTGGCGCTGATTCCTGTCAAGAACATGGATGACGTTCTGGATACTTTGGACCAAAACGGTATCGAAGTTAACGAATCAGGTTCCGACGTCGAAATGATTGGTCCCGATGGCAGCCCGATTTTCCTTCGCAAGTCAGGTGGATACGCAGCCGTTTCCGACGACAAGGAAATGCTGGACATGACGCCATCCAATCCTGTCGAAGCGTTGTCGGCGGTTTCTGCTGA
>JAYVKA010000033.1:0-18384 GCA_043768885.1 Planctomycetota bacterium | reverse complement strand
GACAAGTATGCGGAACGTTTACTTGCGACGCTGACAAAATTCTCAGAGCCTGTTCCTGAGAGTCCTAAACAATGAAACGGCACGGAGATCTTTTTGGGGAGATTGTCGCTCGTGAGAATCTGGTGCGTGCCTATCATCGTGCCGCTCGCGGCAAACGCTTTTCATCTGAAGTGCGAGAATTTGGCGACCAATTAGAGGACCGCATTGCAGGGTTATTACAGCGGCTTTGTGCTGGCAATATCGAACTTGGCAGGTTTCATCAATTTGTGATCCACGACCCAAAGCATCGAGTCATCACGGCTCCTTGCTTTGAGGAACGCGTGGTTCACCATGCCATCATGAATATTTGTGAGCCACTGCTTAATCGTTGGTTGATTTCCGATACCTATGCCTGCCGTGTTGGTCGCGGTCGTGAGGCGGCGGTTGGCCGAGCGGCAGGCTTTTGTCGAACAGCGCCGTGGTGTTTGAAATTGGACGTCCGCAAGTATTTTGACAGTATTCCCCATGATCGGCTGCTGTGTCTCCTGGGACGACGGTTCAAGGACTCCCGTGTTGCCTTGTTGTTTGATCAGATCGTACGCTCGTTCCGTGGGGAGCAAGGTCGTGGTTTGCCGATCGGCAGTCTCATGTCTCAGCATTTCGCCAATTTTTATCTTGGGTGGCTTGATCGGTACATCAAAGAATCGCTTCGAGTGCGTAGTTACGTACGGTACATGGATGACATGCTGATCTGGGGTGATGATCGTCTGCAACTGCGAGAATTGCGTCGAAGGAGCCAGGAATTCCTGGCCGCCGAGCTGGATTTGGAATTCAAGCCGCCGCAATTTCGGCGTGTGGCGTCCGGAGTGAGCTTTTTGGGTTGTCGGCTGTTTCCCGAGCATGTGGAACTGAACCGTCGCAGCAAGACACGGTGGCGAACGAGAGTTCGGTTTCTGGAAAAGGCGTATCGATTGGGGTTAGTTTCGGATGCGGAGTTGCAACAACGATTGACGGCGTTGACGGCATTTACAAAGGCGGCGGGGGTCAGGAGTTGGAAATTTCGCTGTTCGGTGTTACAACCATGGTCGGTGAACGAACCTTAAGGGCGTCAACCGCGTGAACCGTGGCGGCAGTTGGAACAACGAGGCCGCGAATTGTCGGTCGGCGAACCGGAACAGGAACAACCCGTCGAACCGCAACCACAACAACGGCTTCCGCGTTGCCCTGAATTCCAACGGACATAAAGCTGGATGGCTGGCGGTGGATGCCCTGGGATTCCGGATGGAACAGTTCGTTTCCCTGTCTGACCCGGTTTCGACTTGGCCAGCAAAACCTCAACCCGAGACCGCGTGGTGTTAGTAGGTCGGTTGGATGACCGAATCGAACGCTCCAGGCGGTCTTTTCATGTACCCCATTTTCCCGCGCTTTCACGCAAAATCGCGAAAGTGTAGAACAATTGTCCCCAATTGTTCCTGCCCCAATTGGTCCTGCCTCGCCGACAAGGCACAATCATTCGGTACACAGCATGCACAAACGGATTCTTCAAACGTGCCATTCATGATGAGCAGATTGTGCGAAAGCATTCTGCAACACCGGGGGGGAATTGGTTCTGTTTTCTGGGAAGCGGGGTTTCTGCTTTAGGCAGCGATTATGGGAATTTCACGAAACAATTGGGACAATTGTTCTACATTTTTCTTGCGACGCTGCTGGCTAGCGACGGAACAATTGGGGACAATTGTTCTACACTCTTCACTCGGTACTTCTGGCCGAAGTCTGAACAATTGGGGACAATTGTTCTACCATGGTTGTTCCACTTACGGCCGCAACGATCGGGGGCGATATGAAGGAACGGGAGCGAAGGGTTGTCTTTAATCCGCTGGATCGCCAAGCCGATATCGATATTGCCAACCGGAATCTGCCTCACTGGTTTCAAATCGACGCTACCCTCTTTGTGACGTTTCGAACTCACGATTCCATCCCGCGCAAGGTCCACCTGCGCTGGCAACAGGAACTGGAGCAGTGGCTCTCCATCCGCAGGCTGCCGACTGAACTGGCCAGCTCAACGGTGAACAGGAAAAATTCTGATCACGAGCAGATTGTTGAACGGCTTTCGTCTGGCGAGCAAGCTGAATTCCGGAAAATGAGCGACCGGATTTTTCACCGTTCCCTGGACGAATGCCATGGGAGCTGCCCCTTCAAAAATCCCGCTCTGGCAAGAATCGTAGGTGATGCGATTCGACATCGGAACGGCGACGTTTACGACCTGAACAGTTTCATTGTGATGCCCAATCACGTTCACGCGCTGGTCCAGTTTCGCGAGGCGGGTGGACTGGAAATTGTCAGTCAAAGCTGGATGCGATACACGGCTCGCCGGATCAATAATTTACTCGGGCAATCCGGACCGCTTTGGCAGCCCGAGCCGTTTGATCATATCCTTCGGAGTGTCGTACAGTTTTACTACTTGCGAGACTACATCGCCGACAATCCGCAAAATGCCCATCTCCGGCCGGAAGACTATTTGTATTGGCGAATGTAGAACAATTGTCCTCAATTGTTCTTGCATCGCAGATACCGATCAGACTCTCCGTCTCACCGTCCCCAGAATGCGAAACAACTTCCATCATATGTCCATCGAACTTTCCCGGCGGACGAATACGTCCATCGTACATTCAATAACACTTTACCTTAACTGTTCGGCCAACATCATCCAACATCACACGCAACTGGTCGTAGTCGGGATGTTTCATGCGAATCCAGGCGTTGGCCATATAGCCCGCTTCGACTGGCTGAGTCGGCGCGCCGGGATGTGGCAAATGACAATCGATAATCCACTCGCCGTATCGCTGCTGGATTTCGGAAACTCCCTGATAACCGGAAATCGTACCGTCGCGTTCAGGACGCAAGGCAATGATGCCCGCACTGAATCGCCGCGACGCCTTTCGCATTACTCGCCCATGAACAATCGCCGACGCCCATTCGACGTATAAATCGATATCGTTCGCAGCGTTGTACAAATCCCAGGCACGAACGCCGGGTGGCCGTGCGCCGATTTCGGAAAAGCGGATTCCTTTCGGCCCGTAAAACCATTCCATGTGTGTGGCGGCCGTACCGATGCCCAAAGCGTGAACAACTTTTTGGCCAAGGTCTTTCACCTCGCGATAATCTTCCGCCGACTCGATGCGGTTCGTCGTGATGAACTGCGGAGAAATCCAGCGGGTTCTCATCGCTTCAAGAACGCCTGGGAAATAGTGCGTGATGAAATCGTGGACGATCGTTCCACCGATCGCAAGTGTGTCGTAGAAGCCTTCGTGCCCTTCGATGAATTCTTCGACAGCCACTTCGCCACCGCGATCGACTTGGGCTTCGGACAAAGCTTGTTTCAATTCGTTGTCGTCGTTCACGCGGCTGGTCGCCGACGCACCGGCACCCGCTCGCGGTTTGACGATCAACGGATACCCGACCCATTTGGCGAATTCGAAAATCTCACCGGAATCGCCACTGCCGATCGACGCCGCACAGGGAATATCGTGTTTGCGGAGTGCGTCTTTCATCGCCGGTTTGTCGCGGCACAGAAAGGCCGCGTTGACGGACAACCCGGGAATTCCGCATGCCTCGCGGACCTTGGCGACCGGCATGATGTGGGCTTCGACTGTCGATTCGAGGCGGTCGATCCAGAGTTTGCTTTGGACGAACTTAACGGCCTGGGTCATCGCCGCTTCGTCACAGACCGAAGGGACCTGGATGTAGTCGAACATCCAGCCTCGCAGTTCCGAATCGAGTGCTTCCTTGGGCGATTCGCCGATTGCCACGACGTTGGCCCCGATCTGTTTCAAAGCCCGGACGAATTCCCGCTGGTTCTTTGGGAAAAATGGTTCAACAAAAATGACGTTCATTACTGGTTCCGAATACCCGGGAAATGGCCTTGAAATTGCGACGTATTGGCCTGGACATTTCCAAAAGCCGGCGGCTCAGACTATCGTAGTCGGGATGAATATTTGCTGTCAGAGGCCAAATCCACGCAGGCCGTTGAATCGATGAAAAACGTCATTTTTGTCGCCCCATATTTCCTCGACGCGACCGAGCGATTTATCTCCGCCGCCGCCGAATGCCCTGATGCACGGGTGGGGCTGGTCAGCTGCGACCCGCTGCAAAAATTGAAGCCGGGATTGCGAAACCGGCTGACGGCTCACTTTGCCGTACCCTCGATTTCGACGAACGAGCTGCGAAATGGCGTTCAGGCGGTACGAGCGAAACTTGGTGGAGCCGATGTGTTGCTCGGAATGCTCGAGCAGATTCAGGAACCGCTCGGTGAAATCCGCGAGCAACTTGGAATTCGCGGAATGGACGCGGCCACTGCCCGGAATTTTCGCGATAAGTCGCAGATGAAAAACGTCCTGCGCGCCGCCGGGTTGCCTTGTGCCAGACACCAACTGGCTGGCAATGTCGAAACCGGAATGGCGTTCTCGCGAGACGTTGGATTCCCGCTAATTGTAAAACCGCCAGACGGTGCCGGGGCAAAGGGCACGTTTCGCTGCGAAGATGAAAACGGTTTACGGAAGTGCCTCGAAAATTATCGGCCATCGTCGGCGAACCTGGTGCTACTGGAAGAGTTTATCACGGGGCAGGAGCATTCTTACGACAGCATTTTTATTGGCGGGAAAATGGTTTGGTCCTCGATCTCGCATTATTTTCCCGGCCCGTTGACCGTTGTTCGCGAACCGTGGATTCAGTGGTGCGTGATCATCCCGCGCGAAACCGACGCACCGCGATATCAAAAAATCAAACAAGCCGCCCCTGCATCAATCCGGGCTTTGGGATTGCAAACCGGACTGAGCCATCTCGAATGGTTTCGTCGCGAAGACGACTCAGTCGCAATTTCTGAAGTCGGTGCCCGGCCACCCGGCGCACAATTCACTTCGCTGCTCAGTTACGCCCACGATATGGATTTTTACAAGGCGTGGGCCGAGTTGATGATTCACGAACGGTTCGCGCCCCCCGAACGAAAATATTCCTGCGGAGCCGCTTATCTGCGCGGTCAGGGCCAGGGGAAAATCAATCACGTTCGCGGCCTGGACGTGATTGCCAGGGAATTCGGTTCCGTGATCGTCGAAGCGAAAATCCCACAACACGGTCAATCGCCGTCGGGTTCGTACGAAGGCGAAGGCTACATCATCGTGCGGCATCCGGAGACGAGCGTCGTAGAAAATGCTCTCGAAAAGATTATCAGTACTGTCCGCGTAGAAATGGCATAACTTCTTCTTTTATTAATCTCATTCGTCCCATCCGTCCTATTGGCCATATCAATCCTGTCTCGCAGCGATTCCAACAGAACACCACCATGAACGTCCTAATGATCTCTCCGGGTTTCCCCCAGGAACAGCCGTTTTTCACACGTGGCCTCGCCCGCCAGGGCGCGACCGTAGTCGGTCTCGGCGACCAACCGGAACATGATTTGAACCAGGTCGCCAAGTCAGCACTGAAAGCCTATCTCCACGTCAAAACGTTCGGCGACGAAGGGGCGATCATTCACCAGGTCCGCCAGTTCGCCCAGCAATTCGGCATTCACCAGGTCGAATGCACTTGGGAGCCCTACATGACCCTGGCTGCAAAGATTCGCGAGAACCTCGGAATACCAGGGATGACCCTCGAACAGACGATTCCATTTCGCGACAAGGAAGTGATGAAGCAAAAACTGGACGCGGCTGGAATTCGCACACCGCGCCACACCAGCACTTCGACCGAAAGTGGCGTTCGAGAGGCGGTCAAACAGATCGGCTATCCCGTTTGCATCAAACCGATCGCAGGTGCTGGTTCAGCGGACACGTTTCGCGTCGATGACGATGCCGGGCTGGAAAGGGTGCTTCCTGCGATCCGTCACGTCCCCGAAGTCAGCGTCGAAGAGTTTATCGAAGGGGAAGAGTTCACATACGACACGATCTGTGTGGACGGTGAGATCAAATTTTTCAACTTGTCCCTCTACCGTCCGCGTCCGTTAATCCAGCGACAGGAGCAATGGATCAGTCCGCAAACGATTATCCTTCGCGAAGTAGACGCGCCTGCGGTCCAGGGTGGCAGAAAGATGGGCGAAGAAGTTATTCGCGCCCTCGGATTCAAGAACGGATTCACTCACATGGAGTGGTTTCTGAAACCGGATGGCGAAGCAGTCTTCGGCGAAATCGCGGCCCGGCCTCCGGGCGCAAGCCTCGTGGACATGATGAACTATTCGAACGACGCCGACATGTACGAAGGTTGGGCCGAAGCCGTGTTGCACCATCGCTGGTCACAGCCGATTCACCGGAAGTACAACTCCGGCCACATCTTCAAACGGGCCCAAGGCGAAGGCCGCATCCAGGGAATCACCGGACTCGAAGGAATCATGGCTCAATACGGCCAGCACATCTGCGTCGTCGATCTGCTACCGATTGGCGCACCCCGTCGCAACTGGAAACAGACACTTCGTTCGGACGGCATGCTCATCTTCCGCCACCCCGACTTCGCCACCTGTTGCGAAATCGGCGATCAAATTGGCATGCGACTGCAGATGTACGCGGGCTGAAATACAAGAATTGCATCGGCTGGAAGCCAAAGCCACGATCTCATAGTCGGTTTCAAAATGTTCTCTTGTTCGACGTTGGCGATGACTTGCTCGGTGATCACGCAAAACGGGCATAATCTTGAACGCGTCAAAAAAAATCGGGGCACGTTTTCAAACGGACCCTGAACGACTCTTCATGAAACAAAGGAGAGGCGTCAAGCAGTTGTTTTGGAGATTCGGAATTACTGTTTCGTTCATCGAACGACCGGATTCCGGTCCGCGGTTCTCATGCTGGGGGGACGAGGTGGCATCGTTTCCAGGAATCCAAATTGTTCATAGCTGCTGAGCAAACCATCTTCATCATCGTCAAATGTCAGGGCGTGCTCGAACCGTTGCTCGGGATTCGGAGTCCCACCTGATCCTTCCTGCCCGCCAGGTGTTATCCCGGAAATCTTGTATTTGGCGCGCCGTCAATCGAATTTGACATTTTTCAGGGCGGCCATTTTGTGCCATTTTCAATGATTTTCCATGAATTCTGGTTAATAGGCCAACGACTTGGGCGGTTTTTCCTGCATAATTGACATGTTGTCAAAAAATGCAGCGAGGTTCGAATGCTTGAATTATCAACAAAACAAGCCGAAATCCGTGAGCGCGAAGCACGGATTGTGGAGTCTGCTCTGCCGATGGTGGGCCAAGGCGGAATCTCGGCAATCAGCATGGATGCGATCGCAGAACAATTGGGTGTGACCCGCGGGACGGTTTACAACCATTTTCGGAACAAGGAAGAGATTGTCCTGGCCCTCGCCATTTTGGCGGTCGAACAGCGGCTTGAGGTCTTTCAGTACGCCGTCATGATGCGGGGATGTCCGCGGCAACGGTTGGCTGCGATTGGAATCGGATGTGAGTTTTATGCAAACGCTTTTCCGGCGCTGCTGCGGGTGGAGTATCAAATCCGCCACGATCTGGTTTGGGAGAAAACTTCAACCGAACGACAGGAGCTTTTGCAAAACTGCGAAGGCCGTTGCATGCACACAGTGGCGGGTGTGGTTCGGGACGCGGTGGCTGAGGGTGAACTGGAATTGAGTGATTCACACTCAGTTGAAGAAATCGTATTCGGGCTTTGGTCCCTCGTTCATGGCGGGATGTTACTGGAACTTACCAGTCCATCGCTGAGTGATGTCGGAGTCCGCGATGCTCGCCGGGCGATCCGCGCTGGTTGCAATGCCCTGTTGGACGGTTATCGCTGGCATCCGCTGCACGATCCCGCCGCATACGAAAAATGGATCGCGACAGTCCGGAAGAATTTCGAAAACTTCAAGCCGCTGACGGCAGCCGAATCGATGGCGAGACGAACATGAGAAAACTTGTGAAACATTGGAAGCTGTTGATTTTGATCTCCACCATTCTGGCTTGCAGCGCTGGATGGATGCTCAGTGGAATGGGAGGAAAAGCCTGGGCAAGCGGCGATGAACTGGTTCCGCCCGATGCGCCACCCCTTCCCGTTTCGGTTGTTCGACTGGGTTCGATCGGAGCTCCCAATCGCGGCGACGACTATCGGGGAACGATTCAGGCCAGCAAGGAAGCCGACCTCGCGTTCCGCCGCAATGGGCCGGTGAAATCGATCCGAGTGGAAGAAGGAGATCATGTCAATTGTGGCGACCTGCTTGCGGAACTCGATATTTCTGACATCGAAGCATCGGTGCGCGGGATGGATGCACAAATCGCCGAAGCAACTGCCGTGTTGTCCGAATTGGAAGCAGGCCCCCGAGAGCAGACCATCGCTGCAGCCAAAGCCATGGTCCGAGAATTGGAGGCCGCGGCGGAGTTGGCCCGATTGAATTTGAAAAGAGAATCCAGCCTGAAGCAGACGGTGGCGTCAAGCGAACAGGCCTTTGACGAAGCCCGGATAACAGCGCTTCGCAGCGACGCGACACTCGACGCGACCAGGGAGAATTTGAACGAGTTGCTGGCGGGGGCACGGGTTGAGCAGGTTTCGGCACAACGGGCCCGGGTCAATTCGTTGCGGGCCCAGCGGGAATCGTTGGATGTCCAAATCTCGGATAGCAAAATCGTCGCGCCTTTTGACGCGATTGTCGCTCGCAGGAATCTGGACGAAGGAACCATCGTCGGGCCGGACCGGGTAGTGCTGCGTTTGTTGCAGATCGATCCATTGGAAGCAAGATTTGGCATCGCTCCCGCTGATGCATCGCGGTTGCGGGTCGGTCAAAAAGTGATGTTGCAGATTCAATCAAGCCTGATCAACGGGGTGGTTGCCCGGATAGAACCTGACCTGGATCGCGCGACGCGGACTCAAGGCGTTCATGTGGTGATCGTGAACGAAACTGGCGAATTGTCGGATAGGTTGAGTGGCAGTCGTGAGTTTCCAAAACCTGCAACTGGTCAGACTCGCGTTGTTCCCGGTCAAACCGTCAGTCTGGCAATCCCCAAAAACGTGGATCCAGAAAGCATCGAATACTGGTTGCCAGTGCAGGCCCTGTCGAGATCTACTCGTGGTTTGTGGTCGGTAATGGTTGTCGCAAATGGCGGCGACGAAGAATGGGTCGTCGAGCGGCGAGACGTGCAAGTGTTGGAAACCGATTCGGAGTTGGCCCGGATTAGCGGTGGGCTGGTTTCGACCGGCGATTTGGTCATTGCAGATGCGATTCACCGTGTTACACCCGGAATGAAGGTGGAGCCTCTGGAGTCTGGCGTTTCATCTTTCGCCGAAAAAACGCCAAGCAGTTCCAAGGGAGTTCAGCATGTTTCCGGGCAAAACCAGGACTTGACGGGAGCTGGCCCCGATGTCAATTAAGACCGAGTTGAGTCCGGGAAATTCGTCGGCTGACTGGACCACCTGGCTGGTACATGATCGCCGATTGTTGATTCTGATCGTCGGGCTGGTCGTCGTCGCCGGATTGTCGAGCGTGATGGTTTTGCCGCGCATGGAAGATCCGGTCCTGACCCGTCGTGTGGCAATCGTCAACACGTTTTTGCCCGGTGCCGACGCGGCTCTTGTCGAGTCGCTGGTGACGGAAAAACTGGAAGACAGTCTGCGCGATATTGAGGAAGTCAAGGAAATGCGATCGATCAGTCGCCCCGGCAACTCGTCGATTGTGATCGAGTTAGTCGACAAGGTAACTCAGTCGGATACGGTTTGGTCGCGGGTGCGGAGCAAGATCGAAGACGCCCTGCCGAAATTGCCGGTCCAGGCTACTCGACCGCAATTTGAGGAACTCGAAGTACGAGCATATGCCCGAATCGTATCGGTGGTTTGGGATCGTCCCGGCCCGCCGGATTATTCGGTGCTTCGCCGGACTGCCCGACGATTGCAGGATACTCTTCAGGTCATGCCCGGAACGGAAACGGTTGACCGATTTTCTGATCCGGGAGAAGAAATCGTTGTTCGAGTTGATCCTCAACAAGCGGCGGCGACTGGCCTGACTGCGGATTCTATCGCGCGGCAGTTGGCTTCGCAGGATGCCAAAAACGCGGCAGGCCAGGTGCGGGGGGAGCAGATCGATTTGTCGCTGGAAGTTCAAAACCAGTTCGACGATTTGTCCCACATTGCACGAGCCGACGTTCGTGCTTCGGACGGCCGATTTGTCAGACTTTCAGCGATCGCCGATATCAGACTTGAATCCCCTTCCCCGTTACCGCGGCTGGGGCGACACAACCAGCAAGACGCGATCACGTTGGGCGTTTTGATACGCCCCGAAGTCCGAATCGATCTTTGGAAGGAGGAAGCGGACCGGGTGATCGGAGAATTTTCGGCAGGACTGCCTTCCGGAATTCACGTCGAGCGGGTGATGGATCAAAGCGGGTACGTGATGGAGCGTTTGAACAGCCTTTTGAAAAATCTGGCGATGGGCGGCTTGGCGGTTTGTGTTGTGATTCTGCTGATGATGGGCTGGCGCAGTGCGGTTGTCGTGGCGTCGGCACTGCCATTGACGGTTTTGGCGGTTCTGTTTGGATTTCGCATTCTCGACATTCCGATTCACCAGATGTCAGTGACGGGTCTGATCATTGCTCTGGGTTTGTTGATTGACAACGCAATCGTTGTGGCCGACGAAATACAAATGGAAATGGCCCATGGATTGCCGCCGACTGATGCGGTGTCCGTGACGATTCGAAAGCTGGCGGTACCATTGTTGGGGAGTACGTTAACGACCGCGTTTGCTTTTGCTCCAATTGCGTTGATGCCTGGTCCGGCCGGCGAGTTTGTGGGATCGATCGCGATCAGCGTGATTCTGGCAGTTTTTGCGTCGCTCGTTTTTTCGTTGACGGTGATTGCAGCGTTCGCAGCGATCTTCATTCGGGTCAGTCCGGCAAATCCATCGGGAAGAATGTCGTGGTTTGGTTTTCTTCAAACCGGTTGGTCGCCGGTCTCGCTGTCCCGAATTTATCGGGCTGTTTTGCTAAGGCTTTTTGAGCGGCCGTGGCTGGCAATTGGATTGGCGATGATTGTTCCGATCGCCGGCTTCTATGCCGCCACAATGTTGGACGAACAGTTTTTTCCGCCGACTGACAGGGACCAGTTTCATATCGAAGTCGAACTGGCGACCGGTTCTTCGATCGATGATACGCAGCGAATTGCCGCGAAGATTGATGCTGTGTTGGAGAATGCAGGCGTCGAGCAGGTGGACTGGTTTTTCGGCGACAGTGCGCCGGCTTTTTATTACAACGTGGTGGCTGACAGAAAAGGGCAACCCAATTTTGGCCAGGCGATCATTCGTATCGAAGCCGATGCCAACGTCGCTGACGTGATTCGGCATGTGCAGAAGCAGGTTGATCGTAACGTGCCCCAGGCGCGGGTCCTGGTTCGGCAGTTGGAACAGGGGCCGCCCTTTGATGCTCCATTGGAGATTCGCCTGTTTGGTCCCGATCTGGATTTGTTGAGAGAATATGGTGAACAGGTGCGAAGCATTCTGGCTTCAGTTCCGAGTGTTACACACACTTCCAGTTTGCTGAGCGAAACGCTGCCCAAGTTGTCACTGGATGTCGATGCCCAGGGGGCTTCCTTGGCAGGCCTTTCGCCGAGTGATATAGCGGCTCAAGTCCAGGGTGCGCTGGATGGTCGGACTGGCGGTTCAGTGATTCAGGAAATGGAGGAGTTGCCGGTTCGTGTTCGGATGAATGACCGGTCTCGGCGGACAGTGCGCGGTGTGCGTTCACTGGAGCTGGTGACGGAGTTTGGGGATTTGACCAACGTAGTGCCGCTAAATGCGGTGGCCAAACTCAGCCTGGAACCTGAGACGGGTGTAATCGTGCGGTTGAATCGCAGACGGATGAACGAGATCGGTGGTTATCTGACAGCAGGAACTTTACCGGCCAGGGCGTTGACCGAATTTCGGGCCCGGCTGGCGGCAAGCGGATTTGAAATGCCAGCCGGTTACGAATTGGCGTACGGAGGGGAGGCTTCGAAACGGAACGACGCTGTTGGAAATTTGATGGCCAGCGTCGGAGTTCTGGCTGCCATGATGATTGCGACGCTGGTTTTGTCCTTTGGATCTTTTCGGCTGGCCACAATCATTGGCATCGTCGGGATATTGTCGATCGGTGCCGGAGTCGGTTCGGTCTGGATCGCCGGATACCCCTTCGGGTTTGTGGCGATCATTGGAACCATGGGCTTAATTGGAGTTGCGATCAACGATTCGATTGTCGTGCTGACGTCTCTGCAACAGACACACGGAAATGATCCGGTCACGGCTTCTGATCTTGTGGATACGGTTGCAAAATGCACGCGGCATGTGATCGCCACAACACTGACGACCGTTGCGGGTTTCACGCCGCTAATTCTGGGAGGCGGTCAATTCTGGCCACCGTTGGCCGTCGCCATTTCAGGAGGAGTTGTTGTGGCAACCGGCCTGGCTTTGGTTTTTGTTCCGGCCGCGTTTCGAATTGTCTATTGCCGAAAGTCCGGAATCTTGAAAGCTGAAGGAATGTCTGGACAGCCAGCACCGTTGTGGCGGAAACAATCCGAGCTGGTCGTGTCTGGCTAACACCCTTGTTCGATTGGAGCAGTGTCTATTTTGAGACTGGCTCGCTGATTCGAGACTGGTTTACCAGCTCCCGTACCATGTCGGGGTGGTTGCCGCATTTTTCACGAAGGGAAATCTGACGATCGGCCCATGAGGGGCCGCGGACCATTTGCCTGATGGCGGTCAGGTAGTTTTCGCAGTCGAGCTCTTTCGATTTGGGAATCAATCGCTCAACCAAATCGTCGGCCGCCTCGGTGACGGTTCTGGTTTTCAGCGTGTACGAATCGACCATGATCGCTTCGTGGCCAAAACGACAGCCTCGCCACTTGTTTTGCCGGACCAGCATGGGGTGACTGTCCAGTTGATAGGTTCCCGAATCAATCAGATCGGAAAGTGCCGAGACCAGGCACTGGATGAGGGCTCCGAGGGCGAGAACGTCATCGAGATTGCCAGGCATGTCGCAGACACGGACTTCGACCGTGCCGAACGCATGATGCGGCCGAACGTCCCACCAGATTTCCCGAATCGTGTTGATGAATTTGGTTTCAATCATGTGATTGACGATCCAGGTAAACTCGGACCAGTTCCGCATGTGGGGAGGCATGCCGGCCGTTGGGAGGCCTTCGATGATTTTGGTGCGGTTGGATTGCAGACCCGTGTTTCGGCCACCCCAGAATGGACTGCTACAACTGAGAGCGAGGAGCAGCGGCAAGTGCTGGTTGATCCGGTCGCAGATCATGATCGCCTTGTCCCCCGAATCGACTCCGACGTGAACGTGCAATCCAAAGGTGACCATCCGACGGGCCATTTCCTGAAGCAAATTCAGCAGGTCGTAATAGCGTTTGTTTTCCGTAACTTTTTGGTCTCGCCAGCTGGAGAAGGGGTGCGTTGCTCCCCACCATAAACCAAGCCCCAATGCGTCGCAGGCCGATTCGAGTGTGGCCAGTTTGCCCCGCAAATCCTGCTCGGCCTGGCCGATAGTTTGACAGACGTCGGTGTTGACTTCGATAAAACTCTGCAGGAATTCAGGTTTGAATGACGACTGGTCCGGACCGCCGAGTTGTTTCAGCAGTGCTTCAATCTGATTCGCCAGCAGCATCGTCTCCTTGTCGACCAGCCCCAATTCAATTTCGATGCCGACAGAAGGACTGGAGTTAGAAGTGAATTCCAGTTTGGTCATGGGGATTTTCCGGAGGAATGAGGGTCAACAACGGACGCTGCAAGTTTCGAATTATGATAACGCCGATTCTTCCAGGCTACAGTAGTGAACCACCCAAAAAACCTGAACCGAACCGAATGGCTCTAGCCTCGGGCCACACGCGCTGGTACCGCAGACAATGGATGCAAACGGTAGCCTCGGTGGCCACGATGGCGCGGATTGGTGGGGGCCCGCCGCTAGCGCGGTCCGGTTCAGGTGGTTTACAATGAAATTGAAGATGGATAACTTCAGTCCTGGTCTTGATTTGTCACGCGTCGATGGTTGATCGTGAGGACCTGTAACGTGTCCGAAGACGAAAACCCCGTCTATTTCATGACATGGAACACATATGGCACCTGGTTGCCTCGTGACGCTCGAGGCTGGCGCAAACGAGACGTTGGACCTCAGGAATCAAGGCCATTGCTTGAGGCTTGGTGTCGTGAACGGTTAACGGATGCCCCGGTATTGCTGGGTCCGCAAGACCGAAAGACTGTCGAAAATGCCTGTCGTGAACATTGTGAATTTCGCGGATGGCATTTGTTGGCAGTCAACGCCCGATCGAATCATGTGCATCTGGTGGTGTCAGCCAATGTGGGACCCGTGAAAGTTCGAGATCAACTCAAAGCAAATTGCACTCGCCGATTGAGAACACAAACCAACCCATTGGTCAGAGACAAGACTTGGGCGGTTGGCGGAGACACTGAAGTGCTGAACGGCGAATCATCCATCGAAACCGCAGTGACCTACGTCTTGGATGCCCAAGACAGAACCGAACGGCGCTAGCCGCGGGCCCGTGGCTAGCGCCAAACGGTTCTTGGTAATTGCCAGTTCGAGTTAGCAACTGGCCTTGAACCATCCGGCCGGAGCCGTGCAACTGTCGGTGCCGTTGCCACCATCGACAATTCCGAGGATGGCAAACGTTGGATCGACGGTGATCAGATCATCGCCGTCCAGCGCGTTGATGACCGCTTCATCGGTCGCGTCATAGACAATGGAATCCAGTTCCTGAAGGGAAAGCAGGCCGCGCGGTTTGCGAATAAAGTTGGCCGTCGTGGCTGTCAGAAACTGCAATCGGAGATTATCCGAATTGTTTGATCCTTCCAGCCACAGCAGATCCACTCCGGCTCCGCCATTGAGTGAGTCGTTCCCCAAGCCACCATACAACTGATCATTGTCATTGCCGCCGATCAGAGTGTCGATTCCGTCAAAGCCGTACAACAGATCGTTGCCGTCGCCGCCGTCGAGACTGTCGTTGCCGGCATTGCCATACAACTGGTCGTTTCCGGTTCCACCCAGAATCGTGTTGGCACCGGTTCCGCCCCACATCACGTCGTTTCCGGCTAATCCGTTCAGGGTCAGGGCACCGCTGTAGCCAACAGCAATCATGGAGTTATTCCCGGAACCGCCGCTGAGAGCTGCCCGCTCGACTTCGTCATGCAAGATGAATCCACCGCCGACAGCAGTCACGCGCAAATCGTTCAACCGGATATCCGTGTTGCCGTTTAAAGCGAGCCTGTCATTGCCCGCTCCGCCGAGGAAGCGAAAGACTCCGTCCGCAATGGGCAATCCCAGATCTGCGCTGTTGACCACCATGTTGTCCGCGCCCTTGCCGCCCAATACGGTCAGGTTTTGCATGCCCGCGGCTTCCAGACTGCCGGTTGCAAACACAATGTTGTCATTGGAACTGGCCAGCAGCCCGTCCCGCGCGCCCATGTCGATAATGACATTGGGGGTATTGCTCCAGGTCATGGGGGTGATTGCCACGGCGTTGCTGGTACCCGTGACCTTGCTCGCAATCGCGCCGCCGATCCCGGTGGCACTGGCGACAGTCAAAGAGTCTGTGCTTCCCTGCGTTTCGATCGTTAATGTCCCAACGCCCGAAACCACGGTCGACTCAACCGACGAGAAATTGATGTTCAGTCCATTGGCGACTACTGAACCCTGTTGACCGAACTGAGCGGATGGCCTTGCAACGATTGGTTCGTTGCCATTGCCAATGATTCTCAATTCTTCATCACTTGCCGTGCTACCAGAAAAAACAATGTCTCCCGACACTACAAAAGAGCCGCCCGTCTGATAGTCAATCGTCAGAATCGTATCAGCTGAGCCTCCATTGACAATAATGGATCGCGTTTCAGTCAACATCGAACTGGCCAGCAGGACTGGACTTGCAGGATTGGCGTCATTCAGGATTTCGATATTGTTGCCATTCTTTTTCGCCTTCAAACTGGTATTGGTTCCGGCATTAAATACCAGGTCTGACGTCAGGTGCGACACGAAGATGCTGGTGAAGTTAACGAAACTGGTGCGTGTCTGAACGCCAACCCCGGGATCGAAGTCTGCATCCCGATTGTAAACACCCGTGGAATAAATACTGCCGTTACCGTTGACTGCGACCGCGAACCCGATGTCGTTCGAATCTCCGCCGCCCATCCCGCGTGCGAACACGAACGTACCGGATTCATTCTGTTTTGCGACATAAATATCGTTGAAATTGGCTGCGGTCGTGCTGGTCGCTGTCAAGGTCGGAACGGACGCTCCAGAACCAAACCTTGCGGTCTGCTGAAAGGAGCCTGTAGTGTAGACATTACCGTCGTCATCCACGGAAATGCCGCGGCCTTCATCCGGTCCGATTCCGCCCATTTGCCTGCCGTACACGAAGGCTCCCAGACTGTCGTGCTTCAGTACAAAGGCGTCGCTACTGCCTGCACTGGTCAGATTGAACGTGCCGCTGCCGCCATTGAAGTCCACTGTGCCTTCAAACCTGCCTGTCGTGTAGACGTTTCCGTCTGCATCGAGGTCTATCCCGCGACTGGCATCGTTGGCCGCGGAGCCAGCTCGCGTGGCCCACACGAAGTTTGAGGCGTCCAGCCTTGCCACGAAGGCATCATCCAGACCTGCACTGACAAGGTTGGCAGTGGCGCTATTTGGGTCAAAGTCGGCAGTGCCAGTGAAGGTCCCCGTGACATACACATCCCGGACATTCTGAACCGCAACACCAAGGCCGCGATCATTTGTCGCCCCACCCATTTTGGCGAAACTCTGATTGAGCAGATTCGATGGCGAGAGAATCGATATGAAAATGTCCTCACCGCCGTTGCTTGTAACACTCGGTGCGCCATTGCCCGGTGCGACAGTGCCGGAGAAGAAGCCCGTGGTGACGACCTCGCCGTTGACCGGATCAACCGCGATGGCCATACCCTGATCGGCACCTGTGCCGCCGATTCGCACGGCAGCCAGAAATCCGCCACTATTGTTCATTTTCAGTACAAAGCTGTCTGTACTTCCGGCACTCACCAAATTTGTCGTACCTGTCGTGCTGGGATCAAAATCGACGGTTCCGTTGAAGAAGCCCGTGACCAGGACATTGCCGGTCGAATCCAGGGCGATCCCCTGACCGGAATCATCACCGGTTCCGCCGATGCCGCGAATCCACTCGACATTTCCTTGCCGGTCAAGCTTGGTGACATAGATGTCTTTGCCACCGTTGTTCGTGTTCCCGCTTCCTCCAAAATTGTAGGTTGCTATAACATTGCCGGTCACATAGCTGTTGCCGGCGGCATCCACCACGATTGCATGACTTTCACTGGCGTGGGTTACATTCGATGCCCCTCCGGGTTTGAACACCGTTGCATATCCGAAGTTTCCGGCCATCAAATTTCGGGTTTCGAGCCGTTCCATTCCCAACGGACTGGATTTCGGGCGAACAACCCGTCGTGACCGTCCTTTCTTGAGCTGCCCGCCAGCCACCATTTCCCGAATCGTCTGAACAAGTTCTGCCACCGAGTTTTGTAAACTTGCCATTTTTGCACCTGTAAGTCGTTTTCACGTTGGCGGAAATGGGGTTGGAAAGCGAATTGATGAACCCCAAGAAACGCTGAAATCACTGGAAGCCGTATTGGGAACGGCCAAACACGCGATTGGCGGCTTCACCATGAATTGCGCGAACCGAGTGCAACGAGCGCAGAGGAAAGTCCGGAAATTTGAGAAATAATCCGGAATCGGCCGAATTTGGCCGTGGAAATGGCAGCGTCAAGTCGAACAATTTGACCGTTACTGCCCAGCGATGTTACAGGTTTTTCGACGGGCAATCGCGTCCGTTGTATGCCGAGTTCCAATGTAAAAAACTGGTTGGGACCTCGCCCGAGGCCTGTCCGGCAGTCACCAGCCTTGAATAAATCAACACGCTGTTAGCGCTTGATTCAGGTCCCCAATCAGGTCTTCGGTGTCCTCAATGCCGCAGGAAAGGCGAATCATGTTGTCGGAAATGCCAAAACGGGCACGGTCAACGGGGGGGACTTTGAAATAGCTCATCACCATCGGCTGTTCGATCAGCGACTCGACGCCCCCCAGGCTCGGGGCGATTCGGAACAAACGGGCGGCATCGACGACGTTGGCGGCCGTTCGCCAGTTCGTGTCGTGCAATTCGAAAGTCACGAGGCCACCAAAGCCGAGCATTTGACGGCGGGCTGTTTCGTGGTTCGGATGCGATTTAAGGCCTGGATAATAGACTCGCGAGACCGCCGGGTGATTGTCGAGAAACTCTGCTACAGCCTGTCCGTTTTCGTTGTGCCGCTGCATGCGGAGGGAAAAGGTTTTCAGTCCCCGTTGGAGCAGGTAACAGTTGTGCGGCGTGTTGATGCTTCCCAGGATTCCTCGCAGTCCGGCGACGTCGGCCAGTTTTGCTTCCGAAC
>JAYVKA010000032.1:0-2300 GCA_043768885.1 Planctomycetota bacterium | reverse complement strand
TTTCGGTAGTCCGGCCGTTGATTAATACCAGCCGAAAACAAATCCACGAATACCTCGCCAACCAGGGTCGGTCCTACCGCACCGACTCCAGCAATCTGAAAGACGGCCCGACCCGCAACTGGATTCGCAATGAATTGATGCCGCAGCTGGAGAATAGACTCGGCCATTCGGTTTCAGCAAACATTTCCGGGCTGGGAAAACAAGTCTTTGCGATCCAGTTGATGTTGGACCAATTTGCAATCAAGCTGGCCGAAAAATGTGTGCTTGCCCTCAATGTTGACTTTCTGGAATTGAATCACGACCTGGTTGTGAATGCAGAAACGGTTATTCTCCAGCAAATGCTCGTTCAACTATGGGCCAGGCAATCATGGCCCCAGCGCGACATGAATCGCCAAAAATGGGAGGGGCTCGCCCGTTTCATGCAGCAATACCCGCCGAGTTCCGGTCGGATGGAATTGCCCGGCAATATTTCGGCAACGATCAACTCGACTGGAACAATTCGGCTGCAATCAAGCAACTTGGATTGACCAGTCCAGTCAGTTTTGCTGGTCGCCGTTCAAATCGATCTTTTTGTATCCGCCGGTCATTGCAAAATAACCCAGTAGCAACAAATACCCGACAGCCATCGCCGCTGGCACTGCGGCCGTCAACGTAAGGGCACGTCGGCCACCAAACAGGTTGGCTGCCCGGACTTTGGGCGCGTCCTCGGCGATTGTAGGCAGAAGGACTTGATTGATTCGTGTCACTTGAGTGTCCAGTTTGAGTTGCCCCTCTGTGTCTTTGGAGCGGCTAATCTGATCCAGAAGCGACGCTTTGAGTTTGTCGAATTCCTTTGTGTCAATCGTTCCGTCTGGTTTCACCGCCGCATTGGCGGCGTTTGTAAAGGCCGGGGCCAAAGGACGGTAGGACGGCAGCCCCAAAAAGACCTTCGAATCGGCCTCGGCGTATCGATCGAAAGTGTCGGGAGCAATTTTTTTCAACTCCGCAGACGCGTTACTGGCTTGCTTGTAACCAATCGCCTGGCCAGCCAGCAAACCGACCGTCAACATTCCGGCTGCACCCAAGGCTCCCATCGCGACCGCACCGCTTTGCGGAAAACGTTCGCCGGCCACACCCAACATCGTAGGCCACAAAAACGCTTTTCCGAGACTGTAGAAAGTGGCAGCGGCAAAAATCATTCCGACGCTGTTAATTTCCGAGCCCAACCACAACAGTCCCAGAGCAGCGATTACCGAGCTGCAAAACAACAACCCGATTGGATTGATCCGGTGCACAATCGGACCGGCAAAAAACCGGAGAATAAACATCAGGAAACTGGTGTACAGCAGAATTGTCACCGAATTCGGCAAAAGGTTTTCCATCAACTTGGTTACCCACGAATCAACGCCCAACTCGACATAGCCAATGCAGGCGTGCAACAGCAACAACAGGATAAAAACCGGCGACAGGAAACAGGAAAACAGCTGGCCGAAATTTTGTGTCTTGCTCGAAACCGTTTGCGGAAACCGGTGCGGAAACGCGAGAACTCCGTACGCCAGAACGAACAAGGCAAAACTGGTTAGTGGCAACTCCCACATGCCAACCGCAAACATCGATGTGTTCCCAATCGTTGCGTACGAAATGATGCAACCAAGAATCATGCCGGCCGGCCATCCTGCGTGCAGGATATTCAAATAGTGGGTTTGATTCTCGGGATACAGCTGGGCGATCATCGGGTTGATGACCGCTTCATACAGCCCCTGTGCGATGGAAAAAAGAAAGCAACTCCAATAGATCAGCCGAAAAGTTTGGGCCGTTGCAAGCTCCGGATCTGACGTTTGCAAACTCTCGAAAAGTGGTCTGGCCCCAAACAACGCGACCGCACTCAAAAGGTGTAACAGAAACGCGATCGTCAAAACCGTTTTGTATCCAAGTTTCTCGGTGATGATCCCACCAAAAAAGATCATGATCCCAAAGCCGAGAAAACCGGCACCCATGATCTGGCCAAACGATTCGGCACCGATATTGAACGTGCTTTCCCAGGTTCC
Source organism: Planctomycetota bacterium (assembly GCA_043768885.1). Lineage (GTDB taxonomy): Bacteria > Planctomycetota > Planctomycetia > Pirellulales > Pirellulaceae > BJ22. Next base: position 273 of record JAYVKA010000032.1, on the reverse strand, counting down.
GGCCATCGAAGCCCGCGTCGCGAAACCGACTCCGGACGCTACCAGAGTCAAAAAACTCGCGAACATCAGCCGACCACGGCTCGTGTTTTCAGACATGCAATAGTTCTCTTGTTGGAAACCTGAACGGGAGTCACATTTCGAATCGGTGCCGGTTGTTATCAGCCGCTCGACGCGTCGATTCCACGGGACCGAGCCAACACGATAATCGATGAAAGCGACGTTCGCTATCACTCGCTTGCTGGCTGGGGTTCTGGCGGGCAAACCGCACGGCCC
>JAYVKA010000031.1:0-4383 GCA_043768885.1 Planctomycetota bacterium | reverse complement strand
GCCATCGATCCGTTTACCGGCTTCAGCGCCTACGGCAGCAGCAAAGCCTGGCTGGATTTGCTGACCCGAGCGATCGCCGACGAAGGCCGCCAGCACGGCATTCGCGCATTCACTATTCGGCCAGGAGCAATCGAGACATCGATGCTGCGCGGATTGTTCCCCGATTTTCCTGCCGAACAAGCCGTATCGCCGGAAATAATCGCCGAAGTAGCCTGGTCGCTGTGCGGACACACCTGGAAATATTCCAGCGGACAGGCTATCAATGTTACCGCTCAATAGAATCAGCGGTTCTCCTGTTCGACCCAACAGTTCGTTCAAACCAGTTGCCGATGCAAATCACCCGCGAATTTCGATTCTTCCTTCGGCCTGGTGTGCATCCCGAAAAATGTCACAACACCTGGTCCGGTCGAAGCTCCGGTATGGAGATCGCTCCGTACCTTGAACTAAGGCTGACAATCGCCGGGCCAGTCTCAAAATCCACAGGCTATCTTTGCGATATCCGCGACCTCGATCGGGCTTTGCTGGAATCCATTCAGGACGCAACAACAAATCCGGAAGATTCCAGACAATTGCGGTATGATTCGTTGTTGTGCCGGTTATTCGAAGCCGTTCCATCCAAACTGCCGGCCCAAATCGTTCCTGTTCGATTGGAAATGTCGGTATCGCCCCAGTTGTCTTTGACCGTTTCCCGTGAGTACCCAGACATGATCCTGTGGACCCAACAATCGGAATTTTCGGCTTCGCATCGTTTGCACTGTCCCGATTTGTCGGATGAGGAAAACAAAACGCTGTTTGGCAAGTGCAACAATCCTGCCGGGCATGGCCACAACTACGTGGTCGAGGTGACGCTTCGATGTCCGGAGCGGGACGGCGAGATGGAGTCGTTTTTGCCTGGCGATTTCGAGCGGAAAATCAGTGACTCGGTTATTCAGCGGCTGGACCACAAGAATCTGAACGTCGATGTTCCCGAATTTTCGGAAATGAATCCCAGCGTCGAGAATATCGTGGCTCTGATTTGGTCCTGGCTGGAGAAAGAATTAGACCCGGTCGTTTTGCACAATGTCCGCCTGTACGAAACGCAGAAGACATGGGCCGACTGCTCGGGTTGAGTCATCCTGCAATTTTCTCGGCAACGAAACGGCATTCGAGTCGAAAATGGATGTAACGCAAACAGAATCCGGTTCCACATCCAGTCGGGAGTCCCGATCATGCATTCTATTACACTTTCCGTCGGCAAAAACGGAGTGAATCAGTCCAGTGACGTGAAAATCGTCCAAATGCTGTTGAATGAGAACATTGGCAAGCTGACTCCGTTTTCGCCTTTGGCAGAAGATGGCAGAAACGGCCCTAAAACCGAGGCCGCGATCACAGAGTTTCAGACGCGGGTGGTCCGAATGCAAAATGCTGATGGCCGCGTTGATCCCAATGGCAATACTCTGCGCACTTTGAACGCTGGAGTTGTGCCGGTTGCGGCACCGCCAAATCTAACTGCCCAATTCGAGAATACATCGAGAGCGGGGCAATCCCGTCAAATGATGTCCGGGCGGATTACTGTCAACAACCACACTTATTCTTTTCGCAGCGGCGGTCACGGCCGGGGAAACTTGCCACCCGGTCAATATGCGGTAACTCCTCACTTGTGGGACCGAAGTGAAACTGGATTCAGTGTCGATGGAGTCGGCTTTAGTTTTGCCATGAGTGACGCGTTTGATTCCCGCGTCGGAGATACCCGAACACTGTTGCGTATTCACCCGGACGGTGGCTCCCCTGGAACGAATGGCTGCATCGGGATTGTTGGAAACGGAGCAGTCCAACGCACTTTCCGGGAAGACATGCGGGCTGAATTGAATCGAAGCAACAACCGGGTCACGCTGAACGTTCGCAGCCAGTAGTCGTAAACGGTTTGGTTCTGGTACAGGCTATGGCCCAAGTGCCTTTGGAGTTGTTGCTGGTTACTGGACGGTAAATGGTTCAGCTGCGCTAATGGGAGTCCATAATTTCTGTTAGCCGCCCCTGCTGGAGCAGTCTGCCTTGACCGATCCAATTCTGCCGAAAAACGGCGAATCGATTCCGCATTTCCTGTACGGTACGGCCTGGAAAGAAGAACGAACTGGCAGTCTGGTACGTCAGGCTATCGAAAGCGGCTTTCGGGCGATCGATACTGCCAATCAACGAAAACACTATTTCGAATTGGCCGTTGGTCAGGCGATTTCAAAATCGATTGAATCTGGAATTGTCCACCGGGCCGGTTTGTTTTTGCAATCGAAGTACACTTTTCTCCGAGGCCAGGACGAACGACTGCCCTACGATCCAGCGGCTCCGATCGCAGAACAGGTTGCTCAGTCGTTTGCCAGTTCGCTCGATCATTTGAACACCGACTATCTCGACTCTTATGTTTTGCACGGGCCATCCCGAAATTCCGGATTGGTCGATGATGATTGGGCGGCCTGGCGGGCAATGGAGTCGATCCAGCAACAGGGCGGTTGCCGGTTTCTTGGAATCAGCAACGTTCAACTGGATCAGCTACAGGCGTTAGTCGCTGGCTCCGTCGTGCCTCCGGCTGTCGTTCAAAACCGCTGCCACGCCGTCCGGGGCTGGGACCGCAAGGTACGAGGGTATTGCGCCGAACACGATATCGTCTATCAGGGATTCTCGCTGCTGACTGCCAACCGGGACGTTTGGGAAAGCAAGACGATTCGACAAATCGCCAATCAGCACAACTGCACGCCCGCACAAGTTGTTTTTCGATTCGCTGCCAGGATCGGCATGCTGCCTCTGACAGGAACCAGCAACCCCGGGCACATGCGACACGATCTCGCGTCTGCTGATGTTCGCCTGAGCGAAGACGAAGTCGCCCGAATCGAAAGCGTCGCCGGGTAGTACAATCGAGGCACAACCGAATGGCCCGAACAACTACTAACCGAGGAATTCCTGTGAGCGACAATTCCAAATACAACATTCACACCGACATCAAATATGATCCGTTGACGTTGATCGACATTGCGGCGATTGGCCGTGAGAACGAACCGTGGTTTAACCAGTCGCTTTGCGAAATCAACGATTGCGTCGTTCGAATCGGCATTCTGCATGGCGATTTTCACTGGCATCACCATGTGAACGAAGACGAGTTTTTTCTGGTACTCGAAGGGCGGCTGTTGATCGACCTGGAAAACGAAACGGTCGAATTGACTCCCGGAAAAAGTTTTGCAGTCCCGCGCGGAGTCGAACACCGCACCCGCGCTCCCGAACGAACGGTCATTGTGATGTTCGAAGGATCAGGTGTTACGCCGACCGGTGACTGAATCCGGGTTTGGCGGGTATCCGACGCGCAAAATCATTTTTTTGGCGAATAGGCCAAAATTTTCGCGCAACAAAATCCGGTTCGCGCCACTTCTATCAAAAGGCCCCAATTCCAACATGAATGCGCCGGAATCCATTGCGTGCCATCAAGACCTGTTGCAGCACTATGACTGGCTGCATTCGGTGATGGCTGCGCGATTGAACGGCAACCGTTCGGTCGCAGATGACTTGCTGAACGAAATGATGGCGGAGGTTTTGGGTGATCCGGCAGGCTGGAAACAGGTTGACCAGGCAGGTCCCTGGTTGTATCGCGTGGCGGTTCGAAAAGTTGCAAATTTTCTGCGGACGCAAAAACGGCATCGAAAACTGAATGAGGCGATGACGAGGGACAGGGAAGCCGATGCGCCAGCCACGGGTGAAATGCTGCAACCACTGGAAATCCTCATCCAGCAGGAACAGACGCAGGCCCTTTCGCGGGCGATGGAATCGCTCGACGGGCGGGACCGGGAAATTTTGCTGCTGAAATATTCGATGGGTTGGAGCTATGGCGAAATTGAAACGCATTTGGGGATTGGCTTCAACAAGATCGCCCATCGCTTGCGACGGGCAAGAAACCGGTTGCGATCGTTGTTGAACAGAACTGATGGTTTCGGGGACGAATGACAGAAATGGTGAACCAATGAAAAACGACAGAATCCCATCGCTTTGCGACGATCCAGACCTTTGGATCGGATTGCTGGCAGACAATGAACTGACGCCGGACCAAAGGCGACTACTCGTCCAGCATCTCGACAACCATCCGGACCAGTGGCGGCAGTGTGCGATTGCGATGATGGATCAACAGTTCTTGACGGGCAACGCCGGGATTTCCGCTTTCGAAACCAAAACCGTCAGACTTGAAAAACTGGACGATCGCGAATCAATGCGGCCGTTCAGCCGCAAGGCATTCCCCCAGCTAATTGCCGCAATCGCAGCCGCAGTTCTGGTATTTTGCGCCGGCTTTGCGATCGACAACCAGATATCCAAACGGCATTACGAAAAACAGCTTGCCCAGGCCGAACTGAATTCCAGGGCCACGATCGA
>JAYVKA010000030.1:0-2230 GCA_043768885.1 Planctomycetota bacterium | reverse complement strand
GGTGGTTTTCGCCGGTGCGCCGTTTGGGCCTTACGATTATTCCATACCGGCCGAACTGGAAAAAAAGTTGCAGATTGGTAAACGGGTTGCAGTACCGCTGGGTCGCGGTAACCGCGCAATGCAGGGTTATTGCATTGATATCATCGGGCCGCTGCATGCACTGGCCGCGTCGGTCAATCCGGCCAAACTGAAACCGATCACCGCCGTTTTGGATCAGCAACCGCTACTGACACCCGGACTGTTGGATTTGGCCAAATGGATCAGTGAGTATTATCTTTGCCCGGTTGGGACAGTGATCGAGACCGTGGTGCCGCCGGCCGTACGTCAAGAGGCTGGCACACGGGAAATGCTGTTTCTGAGCTTGGCCGATCGAGCCTTGGATAATCCGGCGAGCCTGAAAGTCTCTAAATTGCAATTGGAGATATTGCAGACTTTGGCGCGGAGCAATCAAGACTGGACACCCAACGAACTGGCCGAGACGGTGGGTTGTACGATGGGCCCGATCTCCACGCTGCGCAAGCGAGGTCTGATCATTACCACGACCAAACGCCAACAACAAAAAACCCATGAGATCGGGTCGGAAACCCGTATGGCAGACTTGCTGTTGAACGAAGAGCAACAATTGGCACTGGATGGCATCGTCCAGCACATTGAGTCCGATTCGCATCAAACATTTTTGATGCATGGCATTACCGGTAGTGGCAAAACCGAAGTCTACATCCGCGCGATTCAAAAGGTCGTTGAATTTGGACGACAAGCCATCGTCTTGGTCCCGGAAATCAGCTTGACTCCCCAAACCCGTCAACGATTCCGTGCACGATTTGATCATGTCGCCGTGTTGCATTCCCATTTAACCGCCGCCCAACGGGCCTGGCACTGGCAGCAGATTGCCGCCGGAAATGTGCAAGTGATTGTTGGGGCGCGGAGCGCAATTTTTGCCCCAACACCGAATTTGGGACTGATTGTTCTCGACGAAGAACACGATGGATCGTTCAAACAGGACAAAGCACCTCGTTATCACGCGCGGGATGTGGCCGAATGGCGAGCGAGGATGGAAAAAATTCCGTTGATTCTGGGCTCCGCCACGCCTTCATTGGAGACCTGGCAACGTTCGCTGGACGGACAATATCAACGATTATCCCTGAAAAAACGGGTGCTTGATTTGCCGCTGCCCGATGTTGCGACGATTGATTTGCGAATCGATTTCGATGGTCGCCAACGCTTTGGACCCATCTCACAAAAACTGCGCCAGGAAATTGTGTCGGCACTTGCCGCCGGCGGACAGGTGATCCTGTTATTGAATCGACGTGGATTTTCAACCCGTATTCAATGCCCAGCGTGCGGCGAAGTTGAATATTGTCCCGATTGCTCAATACCGCTGACTCATCATCAAATCGGTAGCAAAGCGGTCTGTCATTATTGTGATTATCAAATTCCCGAACCAAAATGCTGCTCAAAATGCGGTCATGCCGCAGTCCGTTTTTCTGGTCTCGGAACGCAGAAATTGGCCGCCCACGTCGAAGCAATGTTCCCCGGCATTTCCATTGCTCGAATGGACACCGACACGATGAAAAAACCAGGCAGCCACGAAAAAGCCTTGGCCCAATTCCGCAACGGCGAGACCAAAATCTTGCTGGGTACGCAGATGATTGCCAAAGGCCTGGACTTCCCCAACGTAACGCTGGTGGGAGTCATCAATGCCGATACAGGTCTGCATTTGCCGGATTTTCGCGCCTCGGAGCGAACATTTGGATTGATCACCCAGGTCGCCGGTCGGACGGGACGAGGAAACCAAGGGGGTCGAGTACTGGTGCAAACGTTCAACCCGGAAAACAAAGCCATTGTGGCCGCGACCACCCACGATTACCTCGGTTTTGCCGCTTCGGAATTACCGCATCGCCGGGCTTTCAATTATCCACCGTTCGGCTTTTTGGCTCGGATTGTGGTCCGCAGCGAATTACAATCGCAGGCCCAACAGATGGCGGATCATATTGCGGAGGGCCTGCAGCGGGCGGCCGGCGAACTGAACTACCACGTAGCAGTACTTGGTCCAGCGGTGGCTACAGTGGAAAAATTACGGGGAATGTATCGGTTTCATATCCTGATCAATGCCGTCGTGCCGGGACAATTGCAAACCATCATTACTCGTGCCGAACAATACATCAAAACAATCGAAGGAGTCCAATGGATCGTGGATATTGATCCACAGGATATGCTTTGACAACGAGGT
>JAYVKA010000029.1:0-4331 GCA_043768885.1 Planctomycetota bacterium | reverse complement strand
TCCGGCGACTTGCGCCAGGGCAGATCGCGTTTATGCTTTCGATACCAGCCCAGAACCGCCCGGCCAAATTTCGACGAGTCGTGATTGCCCAGCCAAAGTTGAAATTCGTCTTCCAACCAACCAACTCCTGGTGCAGAACTTCAGCGATTGTCGACGGCTCGTTAGTTGGCAACAATGTTGACCAACCGGTCGGGAACGACGATGACTTTCCGGATTTGTTTGCCCTGAATCAACTCCGCGATTTTTGGTTCAGCCATCGCCATGGTTTTCAGGTCCTCTTCCGATGTTCCTCTTGCCACCATGATTCGCCCCCGGACTTTTCCAAGAATCTGAACCGGAATTTCGATCGTTTGGTCAATCGCCAACGCTTCATCAAACTCTGGCCACGGCTCGTGGGCCAGCGTCCGGTCGTGGCCAAGGATTTGCCACAGCTCCTCACTGATATGCGGAGCCAAGGGAGACAGCAACAAGACCGCCTGTTCCATCACCGACTTGGGTCTTGCTTCCTCCCGAGTAAAAAAGTTGACGAACTCCATCAATCTTGCAATCGCGGTGTTCAAACTGAGGGATTCGATGTCTGCTGAAACAGCCCGAATCGTCTTGTGCAAAACGCGTTTTTGTTCCTCGGACGGTTCAACATCCTTGACCGCCGAATGAAGCTGCACTTCATCTTCCTGGTATTCGACAATCATTCGCCAAAAACGGTCCAGGAATTTCCGCACGCCATTGACGTCGGACATGCTCCATGGCTTTTGAGACTCCAGCGGACCCATGAACATTTCATACAGCCGAAGCGAGTCAGCACCATAATCAGCAACAATTTCGTCCGGATTGACGACATTACCGCGGCTCTTGGACATTTTGTAGGCGCGGCTATTGATGCGAATCGTCGGGTCAGACGCCAGCACAAAACGGTCGTCCTGTTTTTCAGCCTGCCCAGGTTCCAACCGGATCGCCTGAACCGCCTTTTTTGTTTTCTGGTGCTTCAGATTCTGCGAATCGGAATCATCCACTTCATCGCTGCTGACCCAATGCTCTTCGGCGTCGCGATAACCGGTGAATTCCATCTCTCCAAGGATCATGCCCTGATTCACTAACCGCCGAAATGGCTCTTTTGTAGAAACATGTCCGCGATCGTACAGAACTTTGTGCCAAAACCGCGAGTACAACAAATGCAGCACCGCGTGCTCGGCACCTCCGATATAGAGATCGACAGGCATCCACTGGCGTTCCAGTTCTGGGTCGACAAAGCATTTTTCATTTTGCGGATCAATGAATCGCAGGAAGTACCAACACGACCCGGCCCATTGGGGCATCGTGTTGGTTTCGCGTTTGTATTTCTTCCCGTCGATGACCGGATAAAGCCACGTATCCGGAGCCTTTTCCAGCGGAGGCTCGGCTCGACCATGAGGCCGAAAATCTTCGAGATCCGGAAGGTCGACAGGCAATTGATCGTCGGGCACTGCCCGCATCATGCCGTTGCGTTTGCCGTCAGGCCCCAGTTCATGCAGGATTGGAAAAGGTTCTCCCCAAAATCGCTGGCGGCTAAACAACCAATCCCGCAGTTTGTAGTTCACAGCCGCTCGCCCCAGTCCATTTTTTTCAAGCTCGGCAATGATTTCGCGCTTCATTTCTGCGGTCGACATTCCGTCAAAATGCCCGCTGTTGATGGCAACGCCTTCACCAACAAAACAATCTTCGGCCTTTTTCTTGCCGGTTGGTTGCACTACCTGGACGATCTCCAGCCCAAACTGTTTTGCAAACTCATGATCGCGCGTATCATGGGCTGGCACCGACATGATCGCACCGGTCCCGTATGTCGCCAAAACATAATCGGCGATCCAGACCGGAATCGGTGAACCGTTCACGGGATTGATGGCATGCGAGCCAGTGAACACACCGGTTTTTTTTCGCCGGTCATCCGTTCGGTCACGGTCGCTGCGAATCGCAGAGGCTTCACGATACTTTTCGACCTCAGCCCTCTGGCTGTCCGTCGTCAGTCGATCAATCAACGGATGTTCCGGTGCTAGAACCATATACGTCGCGCCGAAAAGCGTATCTGGCCGTGTCGTAAAAACCCGAATCGCCTGATCGCCAGGTGCTGCGGGAAACAGTTTTCCGGCCCGGGACTTTTGCCAGCTCGCAAGATTGCCGGATTCACTGCAAAAGAAGTCAACTTCGGCTCCGACACTTCGACCAACCCAGTCACTTTGCAGTTTCTTGATACCCGTCGGCCAATCCAGGCTTTCCAAATCCTGTTCCAACCGGTCTGCATAGGCCGTAATCCGGAGCATCCATTGTCGAAGCGGAATTCGTTGCACCGGATGTTCACCACGCTCACTGCGACCATCGATAACTTCTTCGTTGGCCAGAACTGTCCCCAGCGCTGGGCACCAATTCACCAGCGCCTCGGCCTCGTATGCCAGGCGATGTTCATCGCGAAACCTCCGAATCGCTTCGTCGCCCTTCGCAGCCACTTCGTTTGGAATTGGCAATTCCGCTATTGGGCGACCTTTTTGTTGCTCCCGGTCAAACCACGTATCGAACAGAACCAGAAAAATCCACTGGGTCCAGCGGAAATACCCAACGTCTGTGGTTGCCAGCTGGCGATTCCAGTCATAACTGAAACCCAACATCTTCAACTGCCGCACAAAATTGCGAATGTTGGCTTCGGTAGATTGTCGCGGTGGAGTATTGGTTCGAATCGCATGCTCTTCGGCTGGCAATCCGAATGCATCAAAACCCATGGGGTGCAGGACCGAAACGCCTTTCATCCGTTTGTAACGGCAAACAATATCGGTCGCGGTATAGCCTTCGGGATGGCCAACGTGCAATCCGTCGCCACTGGGATAGGGAAACATGTCCAGCACGTACATTTTTTCGCCGACGACTTTGTCCGGCGTCGCAAAGACGTTGTTCTCGTCCCAATAACGCTGCCACTTGGGCTCTATTTCGGCGGGATTGTATCGGGGCACTTTTGGGTTTTCCTGAATGCCACTGAGGCATGAATGTGAATGAATTGGGGGCACCTGGGATTCGGCCCCGGCAAAACGAGAAAGCATATTGGCACTCGAAAATACTGGCCAACCGCTCCGTTTGCATTAATTTCCCGCCCCAGATGATACCAACAATAGGCGATTTCCAAACCGGGACGTGGTTGCCGGTAAGGCTCCGCAACGTGAAAAAACGCCGGTTCATCGGGCCGCAATGTGAAAAGGAGCGGTTCGTTTGCAGATCATCCTGGCTGCTCCTGAAAACAGCATGACTTTCTGCTAAATTGAATTCACTACCCGTTTTGAAAATCATCGAATTCGATCATCGTACGATCGGGCCATCCGGACGATTTCAGGACATTTGGCACCCATTCAGGTTCAAGCAGAATATCCGTGATTCGCCGACGCCCCAAAATAAAACTCAATGAGAACGATCGCATTGCCATGCGAACCGCCTGTCAGTTCAACGCCGAACTGATGGACTTCATTCGGCCGCAGGTTGTTGCCGGAGTTTCGACGGGTGAGTTGGACCGGGTCGTTCACGAATACACGCTGGACAACGGTCACAAACCGGCTTGCCTGGGATATCCTGGCGACACGTGCCCGTTTCCCAGGAGTTGTTGCATCAGTGTCAACGAAGTGGTCTGCCACGGAATTCCCGGAAACTACGAACTGAGGCCAGGCGACATCGTCAACCTTGATTTGACCAGTGTTGTCGACGGATGGTTTGGCGACCAATCAGAGACGTTCATGATTGGAAAAGTAGACGAACTTTCACGTCGCGTAACCCAATGCGCTTTTGACAGCCTGTACCGCGCGATCGGTGCGATCTATCCGGACTGTCCGGTTTCCCTGATTGGCCAGTCGATCACCCAGTTCGTCCGCAGCGATTATCCAGGCTTCGGAGTCGTCGACAAATATGTAGGGCACGGAATTGGAACCTGTTTCCATCAACGTCCAAACATTCCGCACGTCCCTACCCGACAAGGGTGGCAGGAACGGCTTCGCCCGGGGATGTGTTTTACCATCGAGCCGATGATTAACGGCGGCACTGCCAACTGTGTCAGTGACCCTCACGATGGCTGGACTGTCCGGACCGGCGATGGCTTGGTTTCGGCCCAATTTGAACACACGATCTTGATGACAGAAAAAGGCCCGGAGATTCTGACCAAAACCCGAAACGGACCCCAGCCTGGACACCGATTCCGGGTATAACCGGTCGATGGTCAAAATCATTGCCAAAAGCCTGGCTGCAAATTCATGATCTGGGGCAAAACTCAAATGTCGTTTATGAATCTGCCCGCCCGATGGGGGGCCGGTGCAGTATTTCTGGCGATC
>JAYVKA010000028.1:0-12134 GCA_043768885.1 Planctomycetota bacterium | reverse complement strand
TTTTCTTTGGTCGGTTGCGACTGTCTAGCGTCCGGGTGTGAATCGAAAGCGTTTTGATGTACTTTGCGCCGAGGTATTTGGAATCATAGGGACCAATACTGTCCCTTGTTGAAAGGTAGATGTGATTGCCATTGGAAATCGGAATCTCCAATACTTTGGGAAGCTCGTCCGCAACACTGGAGTACTCAAGTGGTACCAAGGCATATTGACCTGATTCCGTGACTTTATGAATTGTCGATTGATCAAGCCATCGCAGGTAGACCAAGTTCGGCGCGTTGAATTCCATGTAGCCTGCCCTAGCTCCCATAACCCAGGCGTGTATCCTATTGGTTTTCGTTGAAGCTGAAGGGGAGAAAAAAGCTAAAGCCAAAGGTACTTACCCGCCAAAATGGCTGGTCGATGCGGTCTACTTGCGTGGATATTACGGTGGCAACATCAAACCGCTAACCGGTGTGATTCACGCGCCGACAATTCGAATCGATGGCAGCATTATTCAGACTTCAGGTTACGACGAAAAATCCGGATTGTATTTCAGCCCGCAAGACAAGTTCCCAAAGGTACCTCAAGACCCATCTCGCGACGATGCACGAGAAGCGGTGGCGATCTTGCTGGAGGTAATCCGGGACTTTCCAACGGAAACAGATTCCGACAAGTCAGCCTGGATTGCAATGCTGTTGTCGATGATTGGGAGGCAATGTATTGACGGTTGCTGTCCGCTATTTGCAATCACAGCCAATATTCGCGGTGCAGGAAAATCATTGTTGGTCGATGCGGCAAGCGTCATTGCATACGGCAAACCGGCTTCCCGACGACCATTCGGCCCGAACAATGTCGAACTCAGCAAGGTCGTGACGACAGCAGCCATCGAGGGAACGCCGGCGGTATTGTTTGACAATGTTGCCATCCAGCTGCGCGGATCCAGTCTGGACGCGGCGATAACATCCCGAATTTGGCAGGATCGAATTCTAGGGTATTCCCAAAGCACGGGCGAACTGCCCTTGCGAACTGTCTGGACGGCGACCGGAAACAATATGCAATTCGGTTCCGATATTGCCCGTCGTGTTCTCCCGATCAGGTTGGCAAGTCCGCTGGAAAATCCCGAAGATCGCGACGACTTTGCAGAGCATGATTTACTGGAATACGTCTCAGCCAACCGGCCAGCGTTGGCGGTTGCGGCATTGACGATCTTGCGAGCATACTTTTGTGCGCAATGTCCAATGCAACCGGGTGGTGTGTTCGGATCGTTTGAAAACTGGTCACGGGTGGTACGCGGGGCCATTGTCTGGACCGGGTTAGCCGATCCCCTGGATACCCGCGAAACAGCGAAGGCATCCGACGACTCGGCGGAACAGATCAAAGCACTGATTTACGGTTTGCTCGAAGCTGATCCAGACTGCGAGGGAGTCACCACAAAACAGATCGAACGGTTGGTTGGTCACAAGACTGATATCGTCCCAACCTGCCCGACTCTAGTTGAGGTTGTCGCGGATATCTGCGGTGACAAATTCAACTCCCGGAGGTTGGGATACATCTTGAGAACAGCGTCCAATCGGACAATTGACGGCATGAAAATAGTCGCAGAGCCAGCCGGGAAAGGAGTCAAACGGTGGAAAGTCGAGACTAACCCACCCATCACAACCCAACAAAAACCTGCAAATAACGGGGTTTCTATGGTGCAGGGTGGGTTAGGTGAGTTCCTACATAGTCAACCCTTACGCGAGAAAAATAACGTCCAAAACAAATACTCAGCCGGGCCGGAACTAAACCCACCAAAGCCACCTAACCCACCCATCAGACGGTGCCCGAAATGCGCTCAGGCAATGAATCCAGCCAAGCCAATTGCAGGCTTCAGGAATTGGGATTGCCCCGGTTGCGGCAAGATCGACTTGGAAAAAATTCCAGTTATCGAGGTGGCCAAATGAATATCCCCAAGACCATCAAACCGGAATCAGTCACAGCGATCATCGACACCAGGGAGCAAACTCCCTTGGACTTGGCACCATTGCGTTCGTTAGTCAGCACACTGGACACCGGCGACTATTCGATTGTGGGGCTGGAACACGTTGTCCGAATCGAACGGAAGTCATTGCCGGACCTGATTGCATGCGTTGGACGTGAACGCGAACGATTCGATCGGGAGGTTCAACGTCTTTTGGCGTATCCGGTTCGAGTTTTGCTGATCGAGTCGTCTTGGGAGCAAATCGAAATGCACGACGCTTGCCCGGCCTGGCGTGGCAAGGTGACCAGCCAGGCCGTTATCGGTTCGCTGTTGGGTTGGCAGGCATCCGGCCTTGCAATCCACCTGGTCGGAAACCACCAACGCGCTGGCCAACATGCCGCCCGAATCCTTTTCACGGTAGCCCGCCGCAGGTATCGCGAACTGGTTTGCTTGGCGACGAATTCAACGGAAACAAATAAAACGACCGCCGACAGTCCGCAAGGAAACGAAACCAAATGACAAAGCAACTGCAATTTAAGCCGCTGGCAGTCCGGGCAGCAAAAGCTGCGGAACTGATTGGCGTATCCGAACGAACCTTTGCCGATTGGATGACCGGCGAAAATCCGCCGCCACACTTCCGGCGGGGCGGCTGTGTTTTGTTTCCAATCCATGACCTTCGGTTGTGGTTGACGGCACAGCTGGATACTTCATCCGAATCCGAATCGAAAAACACTTGAATCGTTAATCCAGTTCGGTTACCGTGATTGGGCGTGGCTAGGGTAGCTCCCGAAAGCCGGTTCCCAAGACTGGTTGCCGCGCACTTTTGAATCTTGGGATCAATCACATTTTCTTGGGAGATGTTTCTAATGGCTACACTCGGCAAACGCGGGGACCGCTGGTTTGTTCAGTTCCCGAACCCGGATACGGGCAAACGGGTTACAGTTTCGCTGCTGACAAAATCGCAGCGGCAAGCGACGGCTGGAAAACTCGCTATCGAGAATCTCTTGTCCAGCGTTCGAAACGGATTCCAGCTGGACCCGGCAACATCGGCATGGTTAGCCACTGTGAAGCCTGTAATTCGATGCAAGCTCGAAGATGCGTGTTTGGTGGAATCGGAACAGCCTCGCGAAGACGTTTCGCTGGAACGGTTTCTGGACGATTACGAGAAACGTCGAACCGACATAAAGCCCAATACGCGATTGAATTGGCAACGAACGATCAAAAACCTGAAGGAACACCTGGACGCAGGGAAAGCGGTTTCTGAAATAACGGCAGCCGACGCTGCGGACTTCCGGCGAAAACTGATAACTCATGGCCTGGCTCCTGCCACTGTTGGCAAGCAAATTCAACAGGCCAAAACGTTTTTTTCGGATGCCGTTGACCGGGGAATTATCGATGAAAACCCGTTCGCCAAACTGAAAACATCCAGCGGACGGGGCGATCGGTCACGCGATTTTTTCATCACGGTCGATATGACGGCAAAAGTGCTTGAAGCCTGCCCGGACGCGGAATGGCAAGCGATCGTTGCATTGGCCCGCTATGGTGGGCTCCGATGCCCGAGTGAGGTTTTGTTGCTGACCTGGGCCGATATCGACTGGGACAGATCAAGGATCCGGGTTCGAAGCCCAAAAACAGAACGGCATGAGGGAAAGTCGGAACGGATGATACCGCTGTTCCCCGAGTTGGTTCCGATGCTCTCGGAATTGTTCAATCAGCGTGGAGTTGGGGTCCAGGTACCATCATCTTCGCCTGTGATCACTCGGTACGCAGGCCCGGGCGACAATTTGCGAACCACTCTTGGACGGATTATTAAGCGGGCCGGTTTGGTGAACTGGCCGAAACTGTTCCAAAACCTGCGGGCGAGCCGAGCGACTGAACTGGTCGCGCGGTTCCCGTCACACGTCGCGACAGCATGGCTCGGGCATTCGGAAAAGATTGCCAGAGATCATTACTGGCAAGTGACTGACGACGATTTCAATATTGCGATCGGCGAGCGCTGCAAAAACGTTGATACGGATGCGGTGCTATCGGCTGCGAGCGATCAACCCACCAACAAAAAACCCGCAGTAACATGCGATGAAGTGCATACGAATGCGGGGGGAGTAGCCGAGACAGGAGTTGAACCTGCACACCTTGCGGTACCAGATCCTAAATCTGGCGCGTCTGCCAATTCCGCCACTCGGCCAATTTCGGTGGTTATTGTAGTGATTTTGGGCCGTTTGTGCACGGCCACTGTTTCGCCCAATTTCAACAACCAAATCGACAGACAATGCTGGGTACATTCAGGTTCGGCGGCGACTATTTGTCTTTTGACGGGTCGATGGTTTTGTCTGATTTTGGGTCCTCTTCCCGAGGCGGACCGGTTGTTTTGTCGATGGCATCGAGTTTCGCGGCGGCGTCCACTTTTGCCTGGGCGGTGGCGACGGCAGATTCGGCCGTAGACAATTCCCTTTTTGCATCGTCGATTTGAGAGAGGCTACTGAAACCGCGGTTGTTCATGTTGGTGGTCTGCCGCAAGTTCAACTGGGCCATCTCCACTCGGCGCTGGGCATCCAGCAGTTCCAGACTGGAAACCAGGTGCCGGTGGCGGGTGGGGTTGGCGGCGAGTTCCAGTTCGCGTTCGGCAATCAGCACAGCGAAACGGTCCTGGGCCAGTTGCCAGTCAGCGATCAATCCGCGTTGAAACAGGTCGCGTGTTCCCTCCAGTTGTTGACGGGCCCGTTCCAGTCGCCGGGTCGCTTCGCGCGCGTCCAGTTGCGAAGTTGCGAACAGGATCTGCTCCAGCGATTCCAGTCGCAGTTCGACTTGGCCCAGCCGCTTCGCTTCATCGACTTTGGGGCTTGCCGTTTTTTCCGGCCATGATCCGGCAATGCTGATAGCCAACAGGGAACAGATCGTTGCGCAAAAGCAATTGCCAAATGTTCTGTTCATAACGTAATCCGGGTTGAAAACAGACGCTCACAGTTCCAACCGATTGTATGCGATGACGCAGAGCAATGGAAAATCAAAAACGGTTTCGGAGGAGTTTGACCGCAGATAATCGCAGATTTGCGCAGATGGTTTCGCTCATCGTTCGAAGTCCGTGTTTCGACACGACGTGGCATTCGTGTAGTGGACGAGGCCAGGAGTCCTTTTCATTGCCAACTACGCGGGGACTCGTAGCCTCGTCCACTACCGGGAAAAATGGACTATGGCGGACTACAAGTCTACCTTCGCGAATCTGCGGTCGGGTTTTTCAAGTCTTGATCGTCTCGCGGCGGACGGTGGCAAAGCGGTCCTGCAGGGCCTGGACTTCGAGGTCGGCGTCGCGGAGGGCGGCCATCGCTTCGACGGCGGCTTCGGCGGCGGGGAGGGTTGTAATGCAGGGGATGCCGTGTTGGACGGCGGTCGCGCGAATGCGGCCTTCGTCGGTGCGGGCTCCCTTGCCGTTGGGTGTATTCAGAATCAATTGCACGGCATTGTTCTTCATGTGGTCGATCAGGTTCGGGTGGCCTTCCTTGATCTTTTTGACTCGTTCGCAGGGGATCTTGTTTTCTTCAAATTTTCGGGCCGTGCCTTCGGTGGCCAGGACCTCAAAGCCCATTTCGTGAAGCTGTCTCGCGATGCCGACGGCTGCTTCCTTGTGACGCTCGGCGACGCTGACAAAGACCCGGCCGGAAGTTGGAAAGACGGTGCCGGCCGCCAGTTGGCTTTTTGCAAACGCGAGTGGGAAATTGTGGCTGATCCCCATCACTTCGCCAGTGCTCCGCATTTCCGGTCCGAGAACAATATCGACGCCGACAAATTTTCGGAATGGAAAAACACTTTCCTTGATTGAAACGCTGTGCGGAATGGGTTCTTCAAAAATGCCGAGTTCATCCAGCGTCTTTCCCGCCATGATCTTGGCGGCGATTGCGGCCACCGGCAGACCCGTAGCCTTGGCGACGAACGGAACGGTGCGGCTGGCACGCGGATTCACTTCCAGCACGTAGACCTTGGCGCGGCCGTTCTCTTTCTTGATCGCAAACTGGACATTCATCAATCCGCAGACTTTCAATTCCATCGCCATGGCGATCGTTGCCTGGCGGATTTCATCAACTGTTTCCGGAGCCAGCGAATAGGTCGGAATGCAGCAAGCCGAATCGCCGGAGTGCACGCCAGCCTCTTCGATGTGCTCCATTACTCCAGCGATTACGGCGCGGCGGCGATCGGCCAGGCAATCAACGTCGACTTCGATTGCATCCTCGAGAAACTTGTCAATCAACACGGGCTGGCCAGCCGAAACCAGAAACGCCTCGGCGACATATCGTTCGAGCTGCGATTTGTCGTAACAGATTTCCATCGCTCGACCGCCCAGCACAAAACTTGGCCGAACCAGGACGGGATAGCCGACCTGTTCGACGACCGTGCGGGCCTGGCTCATCGTGCGGGCAATTCCGTTGGCTGGTTGTTGCAGGTTCAGGCGTTGAAGTAGCTGCCGGAATTGCTCGCGGTCTTCGGTTGCGTTAATCGTATCGACGCTTGTTCCAATGATCGGAACGCCCGCAGCCTGTAGTGCGTTGGCCAAATTCAAAGGCGTTTGCCCTCCGAACTGAACGATTACGCCGTCCGGTTTCATGCGGTCGCAAATGTTCAGCACGTCTTCGACCGTTAGTGGCTCGAAAAACAGAATGTCGCTGGTGTCGTAGTCGGTGCTGACTGTCTCGGGGTTGGAGTTGACCATGATGGATTCATAGCCGAGGTCTTCCATCGCAAAACTTGCATGGCAGCAGCAGTAGTCGAACTCGATTCCCTGGCCGATTCGGTTGGGTCCGCCGCCAAGGATCATGATTCGCCGCTTGCCGTCGCTCGCGGGTGTTTCGTCTTCGTCTTCGTAGGTGCTGTAGTAGTAAGGCGTGAAGGCTTCGAATTCCGCGGCACACGTATCGACTGATTTGAAGGTCGCGACGATTCCGAGATTTTTTCGGAATCCGCGGACAGCCATTTCGCTAGTGTCCCAGATGTGAGCCATCTGGCGGTCGGAGAACCCGTTTCGTTTGGCCCGACGCATCAACTCCGACGAGCAGGAATCAAGGTTCTTGACGCTTCGCAGGTCGTTTTCGATTCGGACCAGAATCTCCAGCTGTTGCAGGAACCAGGGATCGATGCCGGTTATCTGATTAATGTCAGCCAAAGACATCCCGATTTTGATGGCGTAACGAAGGTACCACGCGCGGTCGGCATTTGGGACGGAAAGTTTTGGACGAATTGTCTCCAGGTCTGGCTGCTCGTCGGTCCCCCACAGGTCTTTGCTGTCGCAGCCGAACCCGAAACTGCCGACTTCCAGGCCACGGAGAGCCTTTTGAAAGGACTCGCGAAAACTGCGGCCGATCGCCATCGTCTCGCCGACGCTTTTCATCTGCGTCATCAACGTCGCGTCAGCTTCGGGGAATTTTTCGAAAGCGAAACGGGGGATTTTCGTCACGACATAATCGATCGTCGGCTCGAAGCAGGCTTTGGTTTTCTGTGTGATGTCGTTTGGTAATTCCCACAGCCGGTAACCGACCGCGAGTTTGGCGGCGATTTTCGCAATGGGGAAACCGGTCGCTTTGCTGGCCAGTGCGCTGCTGCGGCTGACCCGGGGGTTCATTTCAATCACGATCATCCGGTCGGATTTCGGATCGCAGGCGAACTGGATATTGGATCCACCAGTCTCGACGCCGATTTCGCGAATCACGGCGAGACTGGCGTCGCGCATCCGCTGGTATTCCTTGTCGGTCAACGTCTGGGCCGGCGCGACTGTGATCGAGTCGCCAGTGTGGACTCCCATCGGATCAAAGTTTTCGATCGAGCAAATAATGACGACGTTGTCATCGAGGTCGCGCATCACCTCCATCTCGTATTCTTTCCAGCCGATGATCGACTCTTCGATCAACACCTGGGTAACTGGGGACTGGTCCAGACCGCGCTGAACGAGCGAATCGAATTCCAGCCGGTTGTAGGCAATCGCGGACCCGCTGCCGCCGAGCGTGAAACTGGGGCGCACGATGCACGGCAGGCCGACTTCCTCCATCGCATCGCGTGCGTCCGGGAGGTTGGTTACCGTGCGACCGCGGCAAACATCCAGTCCGATTTTGCCCATCGCTTTCGAAAATTTTTGGCGGTCTTCGGCTTTGTCGATTACATCGGCCCGTGCACCGATCATTTCGACGCCGTATTTTTTCAGGACGCCGTGCTGTTCCAGTTCCATCGCCAGATTCAATCCGGTTTGACCGCCGAGAGTTGGCAAAAGTGCATCGGGTCGTTCGATCGCGATGACTTTTTCGATGACTTGCCAAGTGAGCGGTTCGATATAGGTTCGGTCCGCTGTGTTCGGATCGGTCATGATCGTGGCCGGATTGGAATTCACGAGGATGACTTCATAGCCTTCTTCGCGCAAGGCTTTGCAGGCTTGCGTACCGGAGTAGTCAAACTCGCAAGCCTGTCCAATGACGATGGGACCAGAACCTATCAACAGGATTCGTTTGATGTCGGTGCGGCGTGGCAATGGATTGGCCTTCGTTGGGGGCGTGAGGACCGGTGCGGACTGAATTGCGACAAGGAGCGCTTGCAGTCGGGCAAAAAACAAAATTTCCCAAGCGTACCAATTCGCACTGCACTTGTTCAAGGTAGCGACTTTGCGGGTTGTTGTGGGGTATTCGGGTGCGAACACGTGTTAGCCGGGTTCGACCTGCCCGAATGCTGTGCGGAATGGCCCGAATGGCGACGCTATTGCCGCACGGTCCCAATGGGAGCTATAATTTGACGTGAGAAGCATTCTCAAATTTCCGATAAATAATCATGTCCCCAAGGTGGGTAGCGGCATTTTTTTTGTCGCCACCGGCTGACGGAACTAAAACGGGAGGACTCCTGCCTTGGTTGCAGCAGTCAGAATTCAGGAATTGAAGGTTGGCGACCGGGGCGAGATCACATCGCTGACGGGATCGGAGTACGACCTCAGTCGCCTTTCATCGCTCGGATTGCGCGGTGGTGCACGAATCCGAATGCTACGGGCCGGTTCGACCTGTATTGTCGAGCTGGACGAATCAAGAATCTGTTTAAGAACTGGCAAGGATACCCAGATTCTGGTCCAGCCTGCCTGAAGTCCCGGTTGAAGACGTTTGTCCACAGTCATCCCTGTTTGGCAGCCAGGCTGGTTCAGTACCGTCCGATTGAAACTGTCCAAACATGTCCCGTGCCTCCCAACCGACGAATTCTCCGGCGACAATTTCTGTTGCAGTCCTGGGAAATCCCAATACGGGAAAATCAACGCTCTTCAGTGGGCTGACGAACCTCAGCCAGCGAACGGGTAACTATCCAGGAGTTACCGTCGAACGTCGCACCGGAAAATTTTTGCATGGCGGGATGCGATTTGAGTTGACGGATTTGCCAGGGGCGTATTCGTTGGCACCGCGCTCGCCGGACGAAATGCTGACTGTCCAGGTGTTGATGGGGCAGGGGCCGGTGAGCCGTCCGCCCGATGTGATTCTGTGTGTGCTGGATGCGAGCAATCTTCGGCGCAATCTGTTTTTGGTCAGCCAATTGCTGGACCTGCAATTGCCGATTGTGATCGCGCTCAATATGACGGACGTCGCCAAGCGGCGGGGAATCGTCGTCAATCCGATTGCGATGAGCGAAACTCTTGGCGTACCCGTCGTGCCGATCCAGGCGAATCGGCTGACGGGATTGAATCAGCTAAAAAATGTCCTGGTCAGTGCGGCGAAGGAAAGTCCGGCGACTCACCGGCCGTTTTCCACGCAGATTGACGATACGCTGAACCGGCTGGAGCAGGATTGCCCTGACGATTGTTCTCTCAAGCGGTTTGTCGTGACCCGGATGTTGTTCGACGTTGACGGGTTCATGACGGACCGATTGCGCGGAATGGTCGGGGACGATTTTGTTTCGGCGATGGGAAATTCGCGCACGGAGTTGACGACGCTGACCGGGCGCAGTCTGGCCGAGAATGAATCCGCGTCCCGTTTCGACTGGATCAACTCGCTGTTGCCAAAGTTTGTCAGTCGCAGCGATATTCGGCGAGCGACCTGGACAGCACGGGCGGACCGTTTTCTGACTCATCCTGTCACCGGTCTGTTGTTTGCAGTTTTGGTATTGCTGGTTTTGTTTCAGGCAGTATTTCGTGTTGCCGACCCTGCGTCGTGGCTGATTGACTCGACGCAGTCGGCGATTTCCAGCGGCATTGAAGCCGTGGTTCCGGCGGGATCGCTACGATCGCTGCTGGTCGATGGTGTTATTGCCGGTGTTGGTGGCGTTCTGGTGTTTCTCCCGCAGATCATGTTGTTGTTTTTGTTTATCGGGTTGCTGGAAGATTCGGGCTATTTGGCCCGGGCCAGTTTCTTGATGGACAAGTATCTGTCCCGAATTGGACTCAGCGGAATGGCGCTGATTCCGCTGCTTAGCTCGTTTGCCTGCGCGATTCCCGGGATCATGGCGACACGGACGATCGCCAGTCGCCGGGAACGGCTGATTACGATTCTGATTGCGCCACTGATGAGTTGCAGTGCAAGGTTGCCAGTCTACATTTTGCTGATTAGTGCTTTCGTTCCGAGACATTCGTTTTTGGGCGGACTGTTCGGCCTGCATGGATTGGTAATGTTGGCGATGTATATGGTCGGATCGATTGTCGCGATCGTCGTTGCCTGGATTTTGCGACGCTGGATGTCGGGGCATGGGGGTGACGATTTCCTGATGGAGTTGCCTCCTTACAAACTGCCCCAGGCCAGAACGGTTGTGCGGCGGATGATGGAGGCGGGCTGGGATTTCGTGCAGGGTGCGGGAACGTTGATCGTTGCGGTCACGATTCTGGTTTGGGCCGCGGCCTATTTTCCCCGAAGTGAGACCGTGATCCCACAGACTTTGCGGTCCGAGTTGGCTGGTTTGGAAAGCCGGCTGGAAGAGTTGCCCGAGGGTGCCGAAACCGAATTGGCAGAACTGGAATCGAGTCGATGGCGATTGTCCGGGCAGATCGATGCG
Source organism: Planctomycetota bacterium (assembly GCA_043768885.1). Lineage (GTDB taxonomy): Bacteria > Planctomycetota > Planctomycetia > Pirellulales > Pirellulaceae > BJ22. The sequence goes on along the minus strand of JAYVKA010000028.1, from coordinate 1,207 downwards.
ATCTATTTGGAAAACAGTTTTCTGGCTCGCGGTGGCCGAATGCTGACGCCGGTTACGCGGCCACTTGGTTGGGACTGGCGAATAACCAGCGGAGTTGTCGCGGCGTTTCCGGCTCGTGAAGTCGTCGTATCGACCTTTGGCGTGATCTTTGGATTGGGCGGTGATGTTGATGAAGAATCAGCCTCGCTGCGGGACCAGTTGATTCACGCCAAACACAATGGATCGGACCGGCCACTTTTCACATTGCCCGTGGCGCTCGGTTTGATGGTCTTTTTCGCCCTCTGTGCCCAATGCGTTTCGACGCTCGCCACCATCAAACGCGAAACCGGATCCTGGCGATGGCCAATTGTCTCGTTTACCTACATGACGGTTTTGGCGTGGGTTGGGGCTTTTTTGACGGTAAAGATTGCTGGCTGGATTTGGCCGGGAATGTAGAATTGGCCATTGTTGTGAGTGTATTAAGGGAAGAAGAATTGAATCAATGTTTTTCTGGCAAGACATCACGGTGTATTTGATTGTGGGAGCGGCGGCGGTTTACTGCTGCGCGCAGTTGTTGATGCTTGGACGGAAATGGTCGGCTGGTGGTAGCGGGTGCAGCAAGGGCTGCAACACATGTCCGGCGAATCGTGCTGAAAGTGTTTCTGGCGAGGGTGTTCAACAAGCGGCACTGGTTCAGATTTCTGGCCCGGCGAAACGATAAACCGATCTGGACTTTCATCGCGGGTCGAAACGGATTCGCCTACTTCCGATAGGCCACGATGCTTTGGAACAGTACGGGGCCGTAGCTCAGGAATCGAAAGTAGCGGACATGGTCGATCACCAGTCCTGCCTGGTCAAAATGTTTGGTGTAGTCGTAGTTGCGGTGAAGCGGCACCAATCCGATCATCCAAAACGAAAACATCGCCAGTTTCAGATAACAGATATTGAACAGTTTTGAGAGCGGGTTGCCTCTCGCCTGGGCCACGTCGGCGATCAGGAATTTTCCGCCGGGCCGAACCAGTGATGTTGCGTGGTTCAGCATGCGGACCATGTCGGGCAGCACAAATACGTTCAGGAAATAGTTGGCACATACAGCGTCGTAGTGGCCGGACAAGGAGTGCTCAAAAACGTTGCCGCAAATGATCTCGGCCTTCAGGTTGCGTTCGTCCAGTTTTCGGCTCAATCGGTCCAGCATTCCCTGGCTGAGATCGATGCAGGTAACGATCGC
>JAYVKA010000027.1:0-8794 GCA_043768885.1 Planctomycetota bacterium | reverse complement strand
CGAATTCGGACTTTCCGCCTAAAATGCGTCCAAGCTAGCCGGATTGTCGCCGAATGGGAGGCAGTTCTTTGAGGCGGATCAATTGTGACAATTGTCACGCAATGATGGACTTTATTGACGGACTTGGATGAACCACTCCAACGACGAAAAAACAAAATTGGATCAGAAGGACCGGTCACCAGAACCGGCAAAGGTATTGGACTATTTGCTGTATGGTCTTTCTTTGCCCGAGCGGGCGATTCGTTCAACCACGGCTGTTGTTGGTGGCGCGATTCGCGAATCGGCCTCCTATCTTGTGCCCCAGGCATTTCGGGATTCGCGCAGCTACCGCACGTTTGTAACCCAGATGCTGGACTTGATGGCCCACGATATTGGAGGTGTAAAATCGGCTGAAGAGAATTCTGCCGGGCAGGTTGAAGGTTATGTCGCACGAAAAACGGCCAGTCAGTTCGTCGAGTTGGCGGGGCTGGCCACGTTGCACGTTTCGCCTCTAGTTGTTTTGGCGGTGATCAGCGATGTGGCGTTCGGATCAACCAGTTTTCTGCGGGAGTTGTCGGACGAGTTGAAGCGTGAAGGCGTCATTGCCGAATCGTCGACAATCGACAGCACTTCAGACTTGCTGGAAGCGATCAGCGAATTGTCAGGCAAAACGGCAGGTTCGCTGGATTTGCCTCCTCTTAGCGTAGAAGGCCTGCGGAAAACGATTCAGGAAACTACGGACTCGATAAGGAAGGCCGATCCCACACTCTTGATACCGCAGGCCGAGGTTCAGCGGATGTGGGGTGATCTGCAGGCTATCGCGGGCCATGAAAACGCAAACCTGTTGCAGGTCTCCGGCGCGATCAGCCTGTACGCCCTGAATCAGGTTGGTGCGGCAGTTGACGGTGCGTTGACGACCGTTCGGGTTACCGGGAATTTGATTGACCGCCACATTTTGGACCACTATCGAAGTGCTGCCAGTGAAATTTGGCAGGACGGAATGTTTGCGGTAACGTCTCGCGTTAGCGCACCTTATGTCGAAGCGCTATGGTACAATTTCGCTTCGGACCGACGCACGGTAACAGCGGACTTGTTGACGGGACGGCTTGCAGGGCAGGCGTGGCAAACCGCTACCGGCTGGTGGCGGAAAAATCCGGAAGTTGTTGCGTCAGAGGAGTCACCCGAAACGCCGCCCTAACCAGATGACCCGGGAAAAAACGAATAGCTCACCGGTGAAGACTTATTCCATCCTGGTGCTAAAGAAAACGGGAAGATGTTTGCTCGACTGTTATTGTTGTTCATTGCCCTGCCGCTGACCGATCTGGTTCTGCTGTTGATTCTGGCAAGATATACGGGAGTCTGGACGACTGTTTCGATCGTTTTGATAACCGGTGTCACGGGAGCCTGGTTTGCAAGAAAACAATGGCAATGGCTGTTGGACCGCACCCGATCGCGGATGCAACAACGTGAGGTTCCGGCCGAGTTGTTTTCCGACGGGTTCATGATATTGCTGGGTGCGTGTCTGTTGATAGCTCCGGGGATTCTGACCGACCTATTGGGGTTCAGTATGTTGATTCCGGGATGCCGAACGTGGTATCGTAATCGCATGAGTGCCTGGATCCGCGACAAGGTTCAAATCGTTCAGGTTGGCGGTTCAGGTTCTTCACTGGACCGTCCTGAGGTTGTCGATGGAACGGCGCGCGAAACGCCGGTTCGGTCGGTACGTTGACTGTTTTTCATGCGAGTTGTGTTGTCGAACATTTGTGAAGGACTTTGCGAGCTTTCCCATGCCTGTCTGGTTTCGGCGATTTCGAATGGAGTTTGATTTACAGAAAAACTCCGTTCCGCAACTGGCACCCATCCCCGGGTTCGAATTTGCGCCGTGGCACGAGACTCTGCTGGACGCACATGTCAGTGTCAAGCAACAAAGTTTCAAGGATGGATCCGATACTGCGGTGTTTCCGAGTCTGGGGGACGAAAGTGGTTGTTACCGGCTGATGCAGGACATTACGACTCGCGACGGGTTCATTCCGGAGAGTTGCTGGCTGGCGATTTTCACGGAACCAGGTGCCTGTTTGCAAATTCCCTGCGGTACAATCCAGGCAATTCGCATGGACGACGAAACCGGCGCAATTCAAAACGTCGGAATCATTCCGGAGTATCGCGGCCAGGGCTTGGGTTCACGTTTGGTTTACGCGGCACTCGATGGAATGCGTTCGGTTGGAGTGCGGTGGGCGACTCTCGAAGTTACGGCCCGGAATACCGGCGCGGTTCAGCTCTATTCGCGATTGGGTTTTCGGCTGCGGAAAGTTGTCTTCAAACCTGGCAACGTTGCACCAGCCGCCTAATGGCTTCAACAGGGGCGAGCGGCTCTATTTTCGTCGAGTCGACGGCGGGCCGTTCAGCGATTGCCACCAGTATCTGGGACTGAGCAAGTCATGGCACATCAATCGCCAACCGCCACAACACCGGCAGCGAAAGGGGCCGATCACGTAAATCACGCCGAGCGAAAACCCGACCAGTACATTGTAATACGCACGGCTCCGTAGCCCATGAAAATGCCGGTCCTCGCGATGGCATCGGAAGCAAAAAAGCACTATGTCGCGGCTGGAAATAGTCTCATTTTCGACGCCGTCATCGAATTCGTCACCAAAATTGAAGTTGTTTTCGGCTCGCGATATGGACTCATCCTCGACTGTTGCAGGTCCCTCTTGTGGTTGCAACGTCGTTTCTGGTTTATCGGCGAATGAAGGGGACCCATGCCTCGGGTCTGCGGGTAAGCTCGTCATCCAGTTAATCTATATGGGCAAAATCTATAACAGGTTTCTCAACACGGTCTGCAGAATCCCACCATTATGATAATAGTCCATCTCGACCGGTGTATCGATGCGGACGCGGGCAGAAAAACTGACCGATGAGCCGTCGGCCCGATTGGCGGTGACCTGAATCTGGCCTCGCGGCTCCAATTTGCCGTCAATTGGGATGTCAAAAGTCTCCGATCCATCGAGTTTCAGGTTTTGGGCCGACTGGCCGTCCATAAATTCCAGCGGCAAAAGCCCCATTCCAACGAGGTTGCTTCGGTGAATTCGCTCAAAACTGGTTGAAATGACAGCTTTGACCCCCAACAGCATCGTTCCTTTGGCAGCCCAGTCGCGGCTGCTGCCCGTGCCGTATTCGGCTCCGGCCAGAATAACCAGGGAAATACCCTCGTCGCAATACTTCATCGCAGCCTCAAAAATTGTCATTTTCTCCCCCGAAGGTTGATGGGTCGTCCATCCGCCTTCTACGCCAGCAATCATCTGATTGCGAATACGAATGTTCGCAAAAGTTCCCCGAAGCATGACACGGTCGTTTCCGCGACGTGAACCATAGCTGTTGAAGTCCCGGACATCGACGCCGTTTTCCATCAGGTATTTCGCAGCCGGGCTGTCCTTGGCAATCGATCCTGCCGGAGAAATATGGTCGGTCGTCACGCTATCGCCGAATACCGCCAGGCACCTGGCTGACTGGATCGGCTTTGCGCCGGTCGGCTCGCGGCTGAGCCCTTCCAGAAATGGCGGCTCCTGGATGTAAGTGCTGGTCGCTCGCCAATCGTACAAATCCCCCTTGCTGGTCTTGATCGCGTTCCATTTTTCGTTCGACGTAAAGGCACTGCCGTATTGGGTGCGGAACATTTCCGGATTAATCGAACTGGCGACTACATCGTTGACTTCCTGGGCAGTCGGCCAAATGTCCGTCAGAAAAACCGGCTTGCCATCAGAGCCGGTTCCGAGCGGTTCCTTTATGAGGTCTACATCAGTCGTGCCGGCCAATGCGTAAGCGACCACCAACGGAGGGCTGGCCAAATAATTCGCTCGAGTGTGGGGATTCACACGGCCTTCAAAATTCCTGTTCCCACTCAACACACTTGCTGCAACCAGGTCGCCGGCAATGATTGCGGCAACAACAGGTTCCGGTAATGGTCCGCTGTTGCCAATACAGGACGTACATCCGTATCCGACAGTATTGAAACCAAGTTTGTTTAGCGGCTCCGTCAGTCCGGCCTTGTTGAAGTAGTCAGTCACGACTCGCGAGCCAGGAGCCAAACTGGTTTTGACAAAGCCCGGTACTTTAAGGCCTTTTTCAACCGCCTTTTTCGCAAGCAATCCCGCCGCGATCATTACCGAGGGGTTGCTCGTGTTTGTGCAACTGGTAATGGCCGCAAGAACTACAGCACCATGACCGATCGTTTGTGGTTTGCCATTCCCGACAATTCCGGTTTTTTTTGTGGCAGCTTCGTCCAGGCCGAATCCCCGTTCGGCAACAGGAGCCCGTAACGCTTTTTGAAAGGCGGCTTTCATGTCGCTCAATCGGACCCGGTCTTGTGGTCGCTTTGGGCCGGCAAGTGACGATTCGACCGATGAAACGTCCAGCGAAAGCGCGTCCGAGAAAACCGGAGTTTCAGCACCATCGGTCAGAAACAGCTGTTGTTGTCGGGTGTAATTTTCAACCAACCGGACTTCTTCATCAGTTCTACCGGTCAACGTCAAATACTTCAGGGTCTGATCATCGATCGGGAAAAAGCCCATCGTTGCTCCATACTCGGGAGCCATGTTGGCGATCGTTGCCCGGTCGGCGAGCGACATCGTGGAAAGTGCCGGACCATAAAACTCGACGAACTTGTCGACGACACCTTTCTTGCGCAGCATCTCGGTGACTGTCAGCACAAGGTCGGTGGCAGTTGTTCCCGGTTTCAATTTTCCGGTCAGTTCAAAACCGACAACCTTTGGAAGCAGCATATAAATTGGTTGCCCAAGCAAGGCAGCTTCGGCTTCGATCCCGCCAACGCCCCAACCCAATACACCCAGACCATTGATCATGGTTGTATGGCTGTCAGTGCCGACCAATGAATCAGGCACCGCGACCGGACCATCTTTGCCATCGCGGAGGAAAACACCTTTGGCCAAAAATTCCAGATTTACCTGGTGAACGATTCCAACATTCGGAGGTACAACGCGGAAGTTGTCGAATGCCTGTTGTCCCCAGCGCAGAAACTCGTATCGTTCCTGGTTTCGCTGAAACTCGAGTTCCACATTTTGTTGAAGGGCTTCGGCAGTACCGAACCGATCGACCTGAACGCTGTGGTCAATGACCAAATCGACGGGAATCAGAGGATTGATTTTTTTGGGATCGCCTCCCATACGGGCCATCGCGGCCCGCATTGCTGCCAGGTCAACGACTGCGGGTACGCCAGTAAAGTCCTGAAGCACGACGCGGGCAGGCATGAACGGTATTTCGACCTTGGCCGGGTCTTTTGCATCCCATGCCGCCAGGTTTTTCACGTCGGTTTGGGTTACGATCCGTCCATCACAATTCCGCAACAAGGATTCCAATAACACCCGAATCGAAAAGGGAAGCCGTGCGACTTTTGTCAGGCCCGCCTCCTCCAGGCGACTCAACCGATAGATGCCGGCCTGGCCATTGCCAGTATCAAACTTGTCGCGAGCCTGAAACGGATCAGGATTATTGGCCATGGGTGGTTGCCTTTGGTTTTCCGGGGTAATTCGTATCGCATCGACCAATCGGATAGTTTCGGGCGTTGGGGTAAACGTGTCAACTGAGGATTTGCATCCACCCGCGTTTGCGGTGAATGATGAGGCATGCAAATAGACGAATCGTCGCACGTCGTAAACGGATCAGGCTTTTTTGTTGTCCGCCGCGGGTAGTGTACAAACGACGTTCGACAAAGCTATAAAGACCGGCAGCGACATTTTGTGGTTGAACCTGGTGTGCGGAGAAAAGGAATCGTTGCGAAATGAAGAACATGATCGCGCTTGTTTTGGGTGGTGGCAGAGGCACGCGGCTGTTTCCGTTGACTTCGATTCGATCAAAGCCGGCGGTTCCGCTGGGGTCGATGTACCGCTTGATCGACATTCCGATTTCGAATTGCCTGAACAGCGAGATCAACCAGATTTTCGTGTTGACACAATTTATGTCGGTCAGTCTCCACCGGCATATTCGTCGAACCTACACGTTCGACCAATTCAACGGCGGATTCGTTGAAATCCTCGCTGCCCAGGAAACCATGCGTGAAGGAACAGACTGGTACCAGGGGACAGCGGACGCGGTTCGGAAAAACCTGAATTATATTGACCAGCGTGGAACCGAATACGTCCTGATTCTTTCGGGGGACCAGCTCTACCGGATGGACTTTACCAAAATGCTGGAAGAGCACCTGCGGTCCAACGCTGACGTTACGATTGCGTGCATGCCGGTAACCGAGGAAGCGGCCAAGGCATTGGGGGTGATGCGGCTGGATTCAACGGGCCAGGTCAAGGGTTTTTTGGAAAAGCCGCAAACAAAACAGGAACTGGATTTGGTCCGGACGGATCCGGAACTGCTCAAGTCCCGGGGCATGACCGACCCCAACAAGACAATTCCCGCCAGCATGGGAATCTATTTGTTCCGTCGTGACGTTCTGAAAAAAGTCTTGACCAAAACGGATTATCGGGACTTTGGCAAAGAAGTTTTTCCAGCCACGATTCGGACTCACAAGGTCCAGTCATACATGTTCGAGGGTTATTGGGAAGACATCGGTACGATTCGGGCCTTTTACGAGGCGAACCTTTGTTTGGCTCAGGCCAATTCGCCGTTCAAGCTGGATACTCCACAGTCGCCGGTCTTTACTCGTCCCCGTTTTTTGCCTCCATCCCGGATTGGCAACGCGTCGCTAAAGAACAGCCTGATTGCCAGCGGTTGCATTATTGGGGACGACGTCGTGATCGAAAACAGCGTGATTGGATTGCGAAGTGTCATCGCCGATGGAAGCGTAATCAGGAATTCGGTCCTGATGGGTGCCGACTTTTATGAAACCGACGACGAGAAAGAGCGACTGGTTTCGGCGAATTTCCCGGCCATCGGGATCGGTTCGAAGTCTTTTATCGACGGAGCGATCATTGACAAGAATGTGCGAGTCGGCAAAGGCGTGAATATATCGAATCCTAAAGGCCTGGAAGAGACATCGCTTGATCACCTCCAATGCTCCATCCGCGACGGGCTCCCGGTGATTATCAAGGGAGCGGTGTTGCCTGACGGATGGAACACGAAACAAATCGACTGAGCCAACCGTTTTAGTCCACGGCCTGAAGTTTGCGGATCAGTTTCGAGACTTCACCCAACTGGGGAAACCGGTCGGAATCGTGCTTGCTGAAGACTTTGGTGCCGTCCACGACGACATCGAAAATGCCCTTGCCTCCCGGTATCAGTTTCAATGTCACGTCCAAAGACGATTTGAGTTCGGCAGCCAGACCGGCCGCCTGTGGCATATAGTTTCACTGGGTGCAGTATTCTACGGACACTTGCATTTGGCAAACTCCCTAAAAATGTTAGATGATTTTCGCGGGATTGTAGTCCAGGCGTTCACAAGCCCCAAGGCCGTTGGTTACTGGCCGCGACGAATCTTGTATCGTTTGATTTTTCGATCCAACGTCGAACGTTCGATGCCGAGAATCGCCGCCACTCGGCTTTTGTTCCAGTCATTGGCCTCAAGCGTCAATCGAATGTGCCGTGTTTCCATCTCAGCCAGCGACGTGGCTTCATACATGTTGGCAGGCATCGGATGATCGATCTGCGATTCGCTGGCGGTCGTCAACGTCGTCAGGACCAAATCTTCCGGCCGGACTGTTGGGCCCGGGCTCAAGACAACAGCCCGTTCAATCACATTTCGCAGTTCACGAACATTTCCTGGCCAACGGTAACGGGTCAGCTTGACCAGCGCCTCTTGAGAAAGCCCTGTTAATTTCCGGCCCGTAGATTCATTAAACATCTGCATGAAATAGTTGGCCAGTTCGGTGATGTCCTCCGGACGGCGACGAAGTGGCGGGACTTCAATCCGGACCACGTTCAGGCGAAAGAAAAGGTCTTTGCGAAACTGGCCATCCTTGACGGCTTGCTCCAAATCGCGATTGGTTGCAGCGATAACGCGAACATCCACGCGGACCTGTTTACTGCCGCCAACACGCTCGAACGGGTGGCCTTCGAGCACACGCAAGAACTTGGCCTGAATCGTAGGGCTCATCTCGCCGATTTCGTCCAACACCAGTGTGCCGTTGTCCGCTGCCTCGAACTTGCCAACCTTGCGGTCTGTCGCACCGGTAAACGCTCCACGCTCATGCCCGAACAATTCGCTTTCCAGCAGCGTTTCGGTCAACGCGGCGCAGTTCATGCAGACGAGCGGGCCCTTGCTGCGTGAGCTCGAAAAGTGGATGGCCCTGCCAACAAGCTCTTTGCCAACTCCACTTTCTCCCCGCACCAGAACGGTCACATTGCTGGGAGCGGCCATTGCGATTTGCTGGTGAACTTCCAGCATCGCCTGGCTGCTGCCGACGATTTCGCTTTGCACGCCGAGCTGTTTTCGCAGTTGATCGATTTCTGTCCGGGTTCGCGAAAGGTCTTCAACCAGTTTCTGTTCGCGATATCGCGTGCGCAAAGCCAATCCAATTGTCTCTGCCACGGCCAGGGTGAACTCCAGATCGTCCGGATCGAGCACCCTCTCTTCATTCGTGGAATACAAATGCACCAGTGCGACAGTTCTCTGATTCATCCGTACCGGCGCGCAAATAACGCTTGTCGCGTGAACGACTCCCTTACTGTCCCGCAAACCGAGGGTACTGTCATCCATTACATCACGAGCCAGTACCGCCTGGCCCTCGCGCAATACGGTTTCGGTCAAGAACTGTGAGACGCGCTGGTATTCGGGCATTCGCGACGCATGCCACGCGACGATATCCAGTTGTTCCGGTTTGGGCTGGGTTTTTCCGGGTGGAACCATCAGCAC
>JAYVKA010000026.1:0-5434 GCA_043768885.1 Planctomycetota bacterium | reverse complement strand
TCTATCCTCGTTCCATTGGAATTCGAAAATACAAAACCCGGGAGAGCCACGAATAGAGTCAGCCCAAAAGGGCAAGTCAACTATGTCAACCGAAATATTCTCCCTTTTTCCATTCAACACCAAGACTGTGCGGGACCGTGGTCGGAAATCGTGTTTTATCCGCTCAAACTGCATCACCTGCCTGAAATGGCAAGAATCGCAAACCCGTTTCGGTTGCCGGAGAAACTCGCAGGAGTGGCAACCACGGGAAACGTTGTTGAAAAAGAACGGCGATCAGCGGTTGAGTCCGAACGCGAAGCCGAAACCGCGATAGCCGAAATCGCCTTCCGGATCCGAGGCGGTTCCGCCACCCAACCAAACCTGATGCGTCACGCCCATCCGAACGTACCAGCTGCGACGTTCGGCGGTGTGCTTCACGTACTGGAGTCCGCCATAGAAATCGATGATCGACAGGAAGGTGTTCGTTCCCAGGTTGTTGAAATCCATCGTTCCCGTGTTCTGGACAAGCTGGTCCCGGTGGCCGAAAAGAACCGCACCGTTGAACGAACCGATAAGTTCAAACGGCGTGTGCCCCACTGGGCGGTAATATTCCAGTCCTAGTGTCGGGCCACTGACACGCAAATCGGTCTTGTTGATTAACTGGCCGATTTCGTTGTTGCCGGCATCGAACAGGCGGCTGTTCAATCCCTGGGCCACACTGACGTAGCGCAAGCCAAACATGCCGTTGATGCGTGAAATCGGCAGTTTGACTTCTTTGAAGAAACTGGCCTGAAGGGAATGCACTTCCAGATCATGCTCGGCGACCAAACGCTCGCCAGCTGCCGATGTGGAAAGGCTCGTCAGCCGATTGGGGCCCAACATCCAGGCACTGCTCGTGCCGTTCGATATTCCGTCGCTGACAAAACCAGTCTGATCCGACAAGTGATCGTATTGCGAGTATTGCAGCTCGATTCCCGGTCCGTATTTGGATTCGAATCCGGCCCGAAAACGGGGAGCGGCTTCGAAATCAAAATCGTGTGCGATCGCGGACGCGAAACCAGGGCCTTCCAACGTGATGGCCGAGTTGTTCGAAAACGATGGCTTCAGGGCCTGCCATTCGGCCATGGAGAAATAGCGACCGGTCGCCAAAATTTCTTTCATCGGTGGGTACTGTTTTTTCTTCTGCTCGAAATCGTAATCGGCGCCGTCATCCCAAACTTGTGGACGAACCGTCAACGAAGATTGTCGAAAGCCACGGTCCCAGTCTTCACAGGAAACCGGATTCGGTCCGTCGGTTAATGGTGGTCCCTGGCCGGATTGAGCCTGTGGCAATTGAAAGGGAACCGGTTCGACGGAACCAGGCTCGATAACCGATTGGCCCGCTCCGTTTTGCAAGTTCAACAAATCCTGGTCTTGGCCTGTTCCATTCGATTGAAAGCCCGCACCGGTAGTTGGTGGATAAAGCGGATATCGTTGCAATCGTTGACCGGGGCCAGCATTTGGGTTGGGCGACGCACTTCCCGGCATCGTGTTGTTGTCTGAAGCATCGCGACTGGGCCAGGGCTGCAGCGAAGGCAAACCCGTTGTTGGCTTGGGCATGAACATGTTTAACGAGCCGGTGCCGTTGCCCATCGAATTCACCCCGTTTAGTTGCGGGTTACTTTGCGTCTGGCCCTTTCCGGTTTGCGGCAAACTGAATCGCGAGCCCAGTCCGGTGCTGGCTGGGCTGGCCTGTTGGCCGGTGACCGCACGATCGGCTGTATCGCAGCCTGGCCCCTGGTCGGGACTTTTGTTGGGCCAATACGGTTTGTCACTTCCCCAGTGCGGCGGCGACATCGCGCGAGCTTCTTGCGATTCGCTGAATTTCGTATCGCCGGTAAAACCGTTGGTGGTCACGGTTGGGGGAATGCGGTTTTCAATCACCGGCCCCTGGATCAGGGGCGATTGCCCGATCAGCGGCGACGCCAGCAGGGAACTGGCGGAGAGTGTCAGGATTGAAATTATCCGGTAACGCATTGGACTCGTCGGAAAGGTGTTGGGGCGCGGCCGCCCCTGTCTGTTTTTTCGGGAAACTGGAAACCCGAACCTGTGGCGTGTCTCCAATTCAGCGACTATGCAGATTCAAAGCATGATGCCGCTTCGATCCCGAAGTCCGAACCGGCGGCATATCAGTCAACATCGGCAATCCCGTCACGACCGGCCAAACCTGCAAAATCCAAAGCGCAGGTAAGGCCAATGCGAAGGAATTACCCAACCGTCAAAGCTTGCCACTGGCAAAAAACTACCGGCATATCACTGACCAATTGAAGTCTATGTCAACAATTGCCGTCAGACCTCGAAATCCCGAAAGAAATTGCGTCTCCGTCCAAATTGATTGCACGGTCGTTTTGCAATTGTTTATTTGCCAAACAAGGCGTCGTGCATGCCTGGGAGGGGTTGTTGGGAGGGGCGGTCCCAGTAGTTGAAGGTGGCTTTCCAGTCCCACAGGCACCAGCCGATTCCCTGGCGTTCGCATTCACGGCGAACGGCTTCGCAGTATCGCGAACGGCTGGGCTGGTCGACTTCGACAAACGCGCCGAATTCGCCCAGGTAGATGGGACGATTCCAGTGACGGCCCCAATCGCCGGCGAGTTTCAATTCGGCTGCGATGGCGGCGATGCTGCATGGATTTTCGTCGCTCGGTGCCAGGTTGTATCGTTCCAACTGGTCTTTCAAATACTGCGGAAGCAACGCGGGAATTTGCATTGGCTCCTTCGGCGGGCCAGGAAAAACTACGCCGCGAATGTCTTTGGTATCGCCGGCCCAAAATGCTGACTGGTGCGTAAAAAAATGGGGCGTGTAACTGTGAAGCGTCACGATCAACCGGTCATCCTTAGGCAGTTGCAGTTTGCCAAGTTCATGAGTCTGGTTGAAAATCCCGGGGCCAACGATAATTGCCCGTTTGGAATCAATCGCACGAATTGCCGGAACGACTTCGGCGTAAAATTCGTTCATGAATTCTGTCGTTGCCCGGTCGTGCGGCTCGTTCAATATTTCCAGGGCAACATTCAAAGGGCGATCGCGAACCATCGTTGCGATCTGCTCCCAGATTTTTTGCAGTTTCTTTTGTTGTCCTTCTGGATCGGCGTGAAACTCGTTGAAGTGATGTACGTTGACGACCGCCCCCAGCCCGTTCCGTTCGGCCTCGTCCAGCAACGAATTGACCCGCTCCCGAATCTGATTGCCGATCGTGTATTCCGGCCCCGGTCCGACGTAATGATGCCAACCGACCGGAATTCGAACGTGATCAAAGCCTTCCGAAGCGATCTGCCGAAAATCTTCCGTTCGGATTGTGTTGTCACCCCAGACTTCACCCGGCGGTACGTCCAGAAAATTTGCGAGATTAACCCCCCGCCGGAAATGTTTGGCCAACTCAAACGCAGGCGAATCCGCCGCTGGTCGCCAGGCATCCGGGTCGCGAAAACGATCAGGAACTTTTGCCACGCAACGCAGCGAGATTTCTTCGCCCGCTTTTACTTTCAATTGACAAACGACACGGCCGTCGTGCCACGCTTCACCGGAACTGAAACCGGTCAGCTCGCCCTTCGATGATTTGGCCGAAACCCACTGCACCATTAGTCGTTTGAGTTTGCCCGACTCGTTCGCTTCCCAAGGTCCCATGAAATCGCCCTGGACCGTCGTGTCCTCTGAAACGGAAAACCGCAGCTCAAACTCAGTTTCGGAAAAATCCTGAATTGGAATCGTCGCCCAAGCTGTGCTGTTTGTTTCTTCAGGCTCAACCCAGTCCATTCGGTGAACGGCTCCCAATGGCGGAGCCAATCGCGGATTCAAAATCTGGCCATTATCAACCTTCAAATCAACCCGTGCGTCTCCAGCCGGAAAATCCAGGCCAAGCCCGATTGCGGACGACAACCACGCCAAGACGAAACCAGTAGCAAAAAAGAGACGACTCATCAATGAATTTTCCAACATGGTAATAGCGCAAATCAGAACGTGAGTCTCTTAATCGTTTAACCGTCAGTCGCAGGCGTACGTGCAGTTTGCACGCGTGTGGGCCGCGCTCGCGTACGCCTGCGGTTGACGGTTAAACGACAACACGAGATACTGAATTGCACACGGACACTGCCGCTTCCTATTGCAAACAATTCGCCGCGATCATCAGCAAATAGGACAATCCCCATCCGGCGAAGAGGAATCCCCAGAATAGCATACGGGGGGCTGCACTTCGTGGGAGAAGAGCTCCCAGCATGGAGAATATGATCGGCCCATAGAGAATCAGAAAGATTGCAAAGCTGGCAACAAAAACGCCGACGTCCTGACGGTAGCTCGTGAAGTAGCCTGCCATCCGCCAAGTGCCCGGCATCACGAGACCCAGAAACGTGACCAACAGCATCAACTCTGACAACCGGAACTGCCAAACCGCCGGAATATCGACTCGACCAGCTTCGGTTTGTGTGTGCGGAATCATTTTCGGTTCACCACAACGGCCATTTATACGTTTCCATTCTACACAACGTCATGAGCTGCAAACGGCCAATTCCGATGACAGGTTCACACTATCGTGAAAATTTTGCAATCAGGTAATTTGCCAACGGCGGGGAAATGCGATCGAGCCAGACGAGCAACGTGCCGCCAAGTGAGATGATGACTTCGCTGCGTCCCATGCGGATCGCGCGGACTGCGATATTGGCGACACGTTCGGGGGGCATCGCCTTGCGGCCTTTCCAGTCGCGATCATTCGCCCCCTCAATGGCTGAATCAAAAAATTCGCTGTCGGTCGTACTGGGGCTAACCAGGAGAACGTCGATTCCGTCCGGTTTCAGTTCGGCTCGGAGGGAGTCGCTCAATCCGTGAATCGCAAACTTGCTGGCGCAGTATTCACTTTTGAGCGGAACTGCTCGATGACCCAGGACGCTACTGATGTTTACGATGATCGGCTTTCGTCCGGATTTCAAATGTGGAATCGCCAGACGTATCAACTCGGCAGTTGCAAAAAAGTTGACTTCAAAGATTGCCCGCAGCCGATCCGCATTTGCCTGGTCGAATCGGCCCATCGCGCCGATGCCCGCACAATTAACGATGCCATCGATCCCACCCAACAGTTCGACCGCCTTCGAAATCAGATTCTCGCGAAGGTCGCCATCCGTAACGTCTCCCGCAAGGACATGACACTCGCCACCCGATTCGCGAATTTGTTCTGCCAGCGATTGAAGACGCTCATCGCGACGGGCCGATACCACCAATCGCGCTCCGCGTCGTGCCAACTCCAAAGCCAGGTGCCATCCAATTCCGCTGCTGGCTCCGGAAACGACGATTCGCATCTGCTCGATTCGACGTCGTGTCACGAGATACTCCGCCGGAAACCGGATCAGGCCACATCGATCACAGAATCTTCACCGCTGGACAACCCATCGATGGAGGGAGAACTGGTACTTGCCGACTCGTTTTGTCCGAC
>JAYVKA010000025.1:0-2675 GCA_043768885.1 Planctomycetota bacterium | reverse complement strand
GCAGTGCCAGCACGAAACAGGCAATCTATTCCGGTTCGTCAACCGGATCCGGCCGGAGCACAGAAAGGATGGCTGGCGGATAGGTTCGAACCCGCCATCGCTCAGTGCCTGGCAAGAGTGCCGGATCGAACGAGTCGTCGGATTCGACAACAAAGATGCTGTCCTCCGGCGCGACCTCCATTAATTGGCCGATCATCGTGACGATGTCTTCTGTCCGCCGATGGAACAGATTCCATGGGGGCGAACAAAATACGGCCCAGGGCATTTCCGGGCGTTTGGTTTCTGGTCGAACAAATTGCCGGACCCAGAAAAAGGTGTCGGATTTGACAATTTCGGCCGGCAATTCGGGGTCGAGAGCCTGGATGTTGTCCCGAATAATGCGGGCAGTGGGAAAGTGTCTTTCGATCAGCGTGGCGGAATGGGCTCCGCGGCTGAGTGCTTCCAGGCCAATAGCTCCCGTCCCGGCAAACAGGTCGATCGCGTGTCGGCCTTCGATCCATCCACCGATCAAATTGAAGAGTGCTTCGCGAATGTTGTCCTTCATCGGCCTGGTGATCAAATCGCCGGTCCAGCGGATTTGGCGGCCGCGAAAAGTGCCTCCGATGATACGAATCTGGCTCCCTTTGGGCTCGGGTGCAAGGCGATTCCAGTTTTCAATATTTCTGCCGCGGGAATATTCTGCCATGAGTTCGCCCAAAATGGGCGGAAGGAGAGTGGTATAAAAGAGAGCCTGACTGACCGACGTCGAAATTCGGGACCAATGCGGTATAATCGGTTGCCCGCAGGCTGTCCAGCAGATGTGCCCGAAATGCAACCGAATTGCATGCACGAAAGCGGCAACTTCCAACTGCGTCAAATAATGTTACCCGATTTTCCCGAATTCATTGGTTCGACCATGCTTTGCTCCGACCGGCCAAAACGCTGTAGACCTGAATCGTGCCAAGCCAGACGAATCACCATTCGACAAAATCTGTTGGCCAGGACAATGGCCTGTTTTGGCTTGGCCCTGCTTTCCGTACTTGTCACGGGTGAACAATGCCCTGGAATTCAGGCAGCCCAAACGGACGAATTGAAACAGGCGCAAAAGGAATATGACGAGGCAGTCGAGGCTTTTCGCACAAACACCAAATTGGCCTCGGAGCAGCAAATCCATTTGATGATGAGCAGCGCAAAGGATGCGGGCGGAGAAATGAAGAAATGGAAGGACGCGATTCATGCGACCAACCTGCCTCGCATCAAACTGGAACAGGCTGCCATTCGCTTGTTTGTGCTTTCGCCCAATCCGGACCAAACTCTGGTGATGCTGATGTACCAAATCATGAACAATGCCTTTCAAGCCAGAAGAATGGGCGTGGTTTACCGGATTGGAAAAATTCTGAAAGAATACAAAGCCCCGGCCGACCAGCCGCCAGTCAATTCCCAACATCTGAATTCAGCGACGTTGATGACGGGGCTGGCCGCAGTCTATGTGGGCGACCTGGAACTGGGCGAGCAATTTGCAACTGATTTTCGTCATTCGCATAGCGAACTCGACGATTCTGATTTCGGAATGGTCAGTCAGGTGCCTTATCTCAAGGCCAACGCCGCTGAAGAACAGCAGCGGAATGCCTCGGCAAAGGACCAGCCGCGAGTCCGATTGCAGACCGAATATGGAGATGTAATTGTCGAGCTGTTCGAAGACGACGCTCCGTTGACCGTTAACAGTTTCATTTACCTTGTGGAAAGGGGATTTTACGACAACACCGTATTCGATTCCGTGTTGTCCGGAAAAATCGTCCAGGGTGGAATCTTTGGCACCGACCGCCAGCCCAAAATTGCCGGCTTCACGATTCCTGACGAACACCATCAGCCGGGGGCACGGCGTCATGTGTACGGTTCGCTTTTCATGGCCAAAAAATTCGATGAACCAGACTCGGCATCTTCCATGTTTGGATTCATGCCCCGATGCAACGCCGACATGGACGGGAATCAAACCGTTTTTGGCCGCGTAATTTCCGGCATGGAAATCGTCGAACATATCGAGCCGACCCTGCAAATTGACAAAGATGGGAAAATTGAACAAATTCCCGGGGCCATCGCGACTACTTTGCTCAAGGCGGACGTTCTCAACAAACGCGACCACGAGTATTTGCCACCTCCCGTTCGAAGCAGTGAAAGACAATAACCCAATGCAACGATGTATTTCCAGTTACCCAGTCCGATTGTTGGCTTTGCTGCTTTTGGCTGCCATTTGTTTGCCGGGCAAGTCCGGGTTGGCTCTCCAGAATCCTCCCGCAGCCGGACGGCGCGCAGCCCAGCAACCTGCCGTTCCCGATTCAGAGGCCGTTGCACGCTGGAAAGAGTTGACCCGGCAGCGACGCGTGTTGCAAAAAGAGTTGAGCAATTTGCTGTCCAACATTCCGTTGGGTGTACCGGACCCCAACGATAACCAGCTTGAGCAAATTGAACAGACCAGAGTTCAATTGAATGCTCTGAAGATCGAAACATTGGCTGCGGCTGCAGAAGCCTATATCGAATCGCCTGAAACCAATTTCCTGATGAGCCGCGACGCGCTAATGCATTTGCGCGTTTTGATGGGGGAAGACGATGGAATTTCAGGCTTCAACCCGATCCTGGCCCATGAATTTGCCGAGCGCATGATCGCGGCAGGCTCCAAGACTCCGCAATTCATTCAC
>JAYVKA010000024.1:0-6384 GCA_043768885.1 Planctomycetota bacterium | reverse complement strand
CTTGCACAATGGCAATCGCCTTCGCAGTCTCTCTTTTCGGCACGTCCCTGGTTGCTGACGACAAACTCGTTGATTTCAACCGCGACATCCGGCCGATTCTGTCGGATCGCTGCTTTTCCTGTCACGGGCCGGATTCTGTTGCAAACAAATCCGGGTTGCGACTGGACATTGGAACAGAAGCCCTCGACTGGGGCGCGTTTGTGCCTGGAGAGCCCGCTTCGAGCGCGGCCATCGACCGAATTTGCTCGGACAACAAATCAACGATCATGCCGCCACCGGAATCGAAGCTGTCGCTGTCACCGGATGAAATCGCGTTGTTAACACGCTGGGTGGAACAAGGTGCGAAGTACGACAAACACTGGGCCTTCAAGGAGTTGCCCGAAGTCATTCCTGTTCCGGAGATTGGCGATTCCACCTGGTCACGTAACGATATCGACCGGTTTGTTCTCGACCGATTGCGACAAGAGAAGCTGCAGCCAACTGCCGAAGCCGATCGTTGGCGCTGGATGCGTCGGGTTACCTTTGACTTGACCGGACTGCCGCCAACTGCCGAAGAAATTTCCGCTTTCGAAAACGACACGGGCGAAAACGCTTTCGAAAGAGTCGTCGATCGATTGCTGGCCTCACCGCATTACGGAGAACGAATGGCAGTTCCATGGCTGGATGCGGCCCGCTATGCCGACTCGTTTGGTTATCAGTCCGATTTGCTCAGCCCCACCTGGCCGTGGCGTGACTGGGTCGTCCGGGCGCTGAACGACAACTTGCCCCACGACCAGTTTCTGGCATGGCAACTGGCTGGCGACCTGTTGCAGGACGCGACGAGTGACCAGATTCTGGCAACCGGTTTTAACCGCCTCCACCGGATGACCAACGAGGGAGGCAGCGTTCACGAAGAATGGAAACTGGAATACGTTGCCGATCGCGTGAATACGTTCGGGACCTCGATGCTGGGCCTGACGATCGAATGCGCCCATTGTCACGATCACAAATTCGATCCGGTCTCTCAGCGGGATTACTACAACCTGTCGGCGTTTTTTAACAGTATAGACGAAGCCGGAACGTATCTCGACAGCGTGCGAGTGCCGACACCCTCATTGTTATTGCCGACCGTCGAACAACAAGCCCAGCAGAATGCACTCCGAACCGAATTGGCGAAAATTCGATTTCAAATTCAAGACTTGAAAGCACAACTTTCTGGACAACCGTTTGCCGAGTGGAAAGCGGCCAACGCGAAATTTTTGTTGACCTTGCCTGCCACAGCGCGTTGGTCGATCGACTCGAAGGCCGATGACAGTTCATTGCCCGCCGACTGGACGCCCGATACGAAACTTGCGGCAGATGGAAAAAACGAATTGCGGGCAACGACATCGACCGCCAACCAGATTGTCGATGGAAAGTTCGGAAAAGCCCTGCAAATGACCGGTGACGCCGGGGTCAATTTTCCGAACGTGGCAGGCAAGCTCGACCCGTGGGAACCGTATTCGGTTTCACTCTGGTTGAAAATGCCGGCGGAATTGAAGGACGTTGTGATCCTGCATCGACAAAGTGGAACCGACGTCGGAATGTACGGAACCGAGCTGGTAATCAAGAACGGGCGGCTTCAGTTTTCGGCGATCCGTTTCTGGCCCGGCAACGCACTCTCGATTGAATCAATCGATCCAGTTCCGTCCGATGAGTGGCTGCACATCGCAATCTGCAATAACGGTTCGGCGACGGCAGGAGGAATGAAGTTGTATGTGAATGGCAAATCATCTTCGCACGTCTTGCATGACAGTCTGAACAAGAGCCCCGGAGTTGGCGGGTCGGGGTTTGTGCTGGGCGAGCGGTTTCGGGCTCCAGGACTGAAGCATGCACTCGTCGATGAACTAACTGTTTTCAATCGCGATTTGTCTTCGATTGAAATGGCGACGCTGTTTGCTTCTGGTGACCACGTTGAAGACCTGTTTGGAGCCGGTCGTACGATACCCCTTGAAAACTTTGGCGACGACGAATTGCTGGAGCAGTTCATCCTGCAAAACACGGCGATGGTCTCGTTCCATGAGCAGGAACGCAAACTGGTTCAACAGCAACTCGAACAAGCCCAGCCGATCAACGAAACGATGGTGATGCGCGAGTTGCCAGTGCCCCAGCCCGCTTGGGTCCTTCATCGCGGCGAGTACGATGCGCCGCGCACCGACAAAAACCGCGCCGAACGATTGCCGCCTGGCGAAGTCATGCCATTCCCCGACAATCTGCCTCGAGACCGTTTGGGACTGGCCCAGTGGTTGACGTCTCCGCATCATCCGCTTGGATCGCGGGTCGCCGTGAATCGTTATTGGCAAATGTTTTTCGGCACAGGACTGGTCAAGACGTCGAACAATTTTGGGCTTCAGGGCGAAATGCCTTCGCACCCCGAGTTGCTGGACTGGCTGGCCCGTGATTTTGTCGAACACAACTGGGATTTGAAACGACTCTGTCGAAAGATTGTTTTGTCAGCAACCTATCGACAGGACTCGGCTGCGAAGCCGTCATTGCGTGAACGAGACCCCGAAAACACCTTGCTTGCTCGCGGGCCGGCAAAAAGGCTTTCGGCCGAGATGATTCGCGACTTGGCTCTGGCTGCGAGTGGTCTGCTGGACGAAAAAATGGGCGGCCCGCCAGTCAGTCCGTACCAACCTGCCGATCTCTGGACCGAAAACAACAGCATGACCCCCGGCTATCAACAAAGCACGGGTCGCGATCTCTATCGGCGAAGTCTGTACACCGTCTGGAAGCGAACGACACCGATGCCCAACCTGACGATGTTCGACGCAACGTCGCGCGAAGTTTGCACGATCAGGCGGTCTGACACGAGCACGCCGCTCCAGGCGATGGTCTTGCTGAACGATGTGCAGTTTGTCGAAGCCGCTCGCGTGCTGGCCGAGAAGTCGATTCAGGACAACCCGGACGATTCTGCGGAACGACTGAACTGGATCTTTGTTCGACTGACCGGACGTTCGTGTTCGGACGGAGAATTGGAAACGCTTCAGGCAATGCTGGAAAAACAAGTCGCTGCGTTTGTCGCCAACAAGGACCAGGCTACACAGTTGCTCCAAATCGGCGACAGCGAGCCGGTTGCCGATCTTGATCCGGTCACGGTCGCGGCGACAACAGTCGTTGTCCAGGCTGTTTTGAATGCGGACGTTTCGATCTGGAAAAGGTAACTACTTTGTACGATGGACGTCCTCGTCCGTCGAAACCACAAGAGTCAGGTCAACATGTTGAATCCACTTGGCGTCAATCGACGAAATTTTTTTGGCCGTAGCGCCGCGGGCATCGGTGGCATCGTGCTCGGATCGCTTTTGGGACAAGGAACTTTGCGTGCCGATGAAACCGGCAACGTGGAGGGCTTTCCCCATTACCCGGTCAAAGCCAAACGGATCATTTACCTGTTTCAAAGTGGCGGGCCGTCGCAGCACGATCTGTTCGATTACAAACCGCTGCTGAAGGAAAAAAACGGCCAACAGTTGCCAGATCATGTTCGAAAGGGCCAGCGGCTGACCGGCATGTCTGCATTTCAGGCTTCGCTTCCACTGGCCGGAACAGCATTCAAGTTCAACCAGTATGGTCCGTCCGGAATGTGGATCAGCGAGTTGATGCCCAAGACGGCCGAGATGGCAGACGAATTGTGTTTCGTTCGGTCGATGTACACCGAAGCGATCAATCACGACCCGGCGATTACGTTTTTTCAAACCGGCTCGCAAATTGCCGGTCGGCCTTCGATGGGCGCGTGGCTGAGTTATGGGCTGGGAAGTGAGAATTCGGACTTGCCGGGTTTTGTCGTCCTGGTCAGCACCGGCCAGGGGGACCAGCCACTGTACGACCGGCTGTGGGCCAGCGGTTTTCTCGACGCACGACATCAGGCCGTGCGGCTGCGTGGTGGCAAGGAACCGGTCCTTTACTTATCCAACCCCGAAGGCGTTTCGCGCGAGAGCCGGCGAGCCATGCTGAATGGACTGGCCGAACTCAACCGGACGCAATTCGAAAAAGAACTCGATCCCGATATCGAATCGCGGATAGCGCAGTACGAACTGGCTTACCGAATGCAAATGAGTGTTCCCGAAATTACTGATTTCAGCGACGAGACCGAAGAGACTCTCGCCATGTATGGAGAAGATGTGCGCAAGCCCGGAACCTATGCTGCGAATTGCCTGCTGGCCCGGCGTTTGGCAGAACGCGATGTCCGTTTTGTGCAGCTCTATCATCAGGGTTGGGACCAGCATGATGATTTGCCAAATGCGATTCGTGGTCAGGCGAAAGAAACCGATCAGGCTTCCTGGGCCCTGATCCAGGATTTGAAACAGCGTGGCTTACTGGACGACACGCTCGTGATTTGGGGCGGCGAGTTCGGACGGACCTGTTACAGCCAGGGAGCACTGACCGCGAACAACTACGGCCGCGATCATCACCCCCGCTGTTTTACGATCTGGATGGCTGGCGGCGGAGCCAAACCGGGTTACGTTCACGGCAACACCGACGAATACGGCTACAACCTGGCCGACGCCGATGGCAATCCGGTCAGCCCGACCAAACACGAGTACAACCCGAACGCTGTTCACGTTCACGATCTCCAGGCCACTATCCTGCGGTTGATGGGAATTGATCACGAACGGTTGTTCTACAAGTTTCAGGGGCGACGCTACAGGTTGACCGACGTCCATGGTCATATCGTTAACGAATTGATCGGCTGAGCCAGCGATCCGTTTGGGGCAACATGGACGTTCAATATAATCGGAAGCAAAGGTGATGCAATGAAAACCGGTTTGGTTATTATGGCCGCGCTGGTTGCATCGATGTTGTTCATTTGCCAGGAGGCCCTCGCAGACGATGTCAACCGGATGAGTCCCGACGAGTTGCTGCGGGCAAAGAAATGGGCTGCCGAAGCGACGATCGTCCGCGATACATACGGCGTGGCCCATGTTTATGGCCCGACTGACGCGAGTGTTGTATTTGGTTTTACCTACGCGCGGGCCGAAGACGAATTCCAGCGGATGCAGCGGAGCCTGCTGTCCGGACTGGGGCGATCTTCGGAACTGGATGGGCCGTCCGGTTACGTCTCGGACCGCGCGATGCGAATGTTCGAGATTTCGAAGAACGCAAAGGCGGAGTTCGAGGCATACGATCCTGGTTTCAAGGAGATTCTTCAGGCCTACGCCGATGCCCTGAATCTCTATGTGCTGAACCATCCTGACGAATCGCCGGTTGTCATCGAACGTTTCGAGCCATGGCATGTACTGGCCGCCGGACGCACAATGAACGTCGCCATGCTTTCATTGTCACCGGAATACCCGGCACTGCTGGCTGCAGCAGCCGAAATTCAACCGAAGGCCGACCCGCCGCCTCCCGCCAAAACTCAACCGGATGGATCGAACATGTGGGCGATCGGGCCATCAAAGAGCGCGACCGGCAACGCAATGCTGTTTATTAACCCGCACATTCCGCTTCCTGAAGTCTACGAAGGCCACTTGCATAGTGATGAGGGGCTGAACGTTTCCGGCGGCTTTGCCTACGGCAGCTTTTTGTTTCCCTTTGCCGGACACAATGAACGCGTGGCCTGGAGCCTGACCGTCAACTACCCCGATATTCTGGACATGTACCTGGAAGACTTCAGCGATCCCGACGACGAATTGCTTTATCGACATGGTGACGAATGGAAACGGGCGGAGAAATGGACCGAAACCATCCGGATCAAATCGGGTGAGCAGATGTCTGAACAGGAATTGGTTTGCCTGAAAACAGATCATGGTCCGGTTTTTATCAAGCCGGACAAAACCGGTTGGTCGATCCGGATCTCGCGGATTGCCGAGGGGGGCATGCAATACCAGTTCTATAAAATGGCGCGGGCCCAGAGTATCGACCAATTACGTGAAGCAGTATCGCTGCGCAACCTGGTATTTCACAACGTCATGGCCGCCGATGTCGAAGGGAACATCTGGTACGTCTACAACAGCGCGACACCGAAACGGAACCCGGAGATCGACTGGTCGAAACCCGTTGACGGAGCCGATCCAAAAACCGACTGGCTCGGTTTGCATGAACTCAGCGAAATGCCGCAGGTTTTGAATCCTGCGAGCGGATGGATGCAGAATTGCAACTCTTCGCCGTTTACGACTTCGGTTCCTGGTGATTCCCCCAAACGAAAAGATTTTCCAGCCTACGTCGCAGCGCTTGATGCCGATGACAACCGTGTAGCGATCTCGAAAAGAATCCTGTCCGGCCAACCCAAATTCACTTTCGAGCAGTGGATCGCCGCTTCCACCGACACGCGGGTTAACGAAGCCGAATTTTGGATTCCGCGAATTGTCGAAGCATTGGAGAAATTGCCGAATGACGAAAAGGACAAACTGGCCGATTCGATCGGAACCA
>JAYVKA010000023.1:0-13562 GCA_043768885.1 Planctomycetota bacterium | reverse complement strand
CAAAATGCAGGCCGACTATTTGGCCTATGCGATTTTCGATGCGATTCTGGACGGGTATTTTCCCCAATTGGAATCGCTCGAACAGCAACTGGATACGATTAGCGAGCATATCGTTGCGGAGCCTGGCAAAGAAACGCCGATGGTGCTCCATAACATCCGGGCCAATCTGTTGATCATTCGCAAATATGGTCGGCAGCACAAAGACGCGATCGCCAACCTGTTGCGGGACAAATCGATCATCGTTTCGGCCGAGACTGTACCGTATTTTCGGGATAGCATGGATCACTGCTCCCAGATCATCGAGGCGGCGGATATCTATCGCGAGACGTGCGGTGAATTGCGGGAACTTTTTTTCGCAGGGCTAACTCAGAAAAACAATGCGGTGATGAAAGTGTTGACGGTGATTTCCACGTTGTTTATTCCGATGAGCTTTGTGGCGGGTGTCTACGGAATGAACTTTGACACCAGTGCATCCACAATGAACATGCCAGAGCTTCACTGGGCTTTTGGCTACCCGTTCGCCCTTGCGATCATGAGCCTGCTGGGTGGCGGTTTGCTCTGGTACATGGTCCACAAAAAGTGGCTCTGAATTTGCGGGCAGGTGACATGCAGCGACGAATCGTTCGATTACAATTCAACATCCTTTCGTTATTGTTGCTGATGGCGTTTGCGGCACTGGCGATTCCGAGTGTCGAACCTGTTTCGAAACTCTTTCCGCGTAGAGCGTCGCAAGGCGTGTCATTCCTCTCAAGTATTCCCACTTATTCGCAAGCCAAAAAAGCCCGTCGGGAAGCTCTGGAAAAGGCCAATCCTGGATACGCCTACGCGTCCTCCAACTTGATGATGATGGTCACACCAAATATCGTGATCAAAGAGGAAGAAGAAGCTGCAGCTTTCCAAACTTCTGCCAGCCAACCCAGGCCGCGACCGATTCCAAAAAATCGCTCAAAAGATTGGCTGGCGGCCGGGTGGACAGTATTTGCCGTCGTTTTGGTGGTTGTGTCAGTTGGGCGAATTCAACGCCGAGACTACAATTGAATTCGACCTGAAAACATCACTCGTTTTGGAAACAGTTCGATGATTCGTAAAACGCTGGATGATCATTTCGAAACAACTCCCGGGATCTGTGATGGACAACCCCGGATCAAGGGTCACCGAATTACAGTTCGACAAATCGTTATCTGGCATGACCGGATGGGAATGTCGGCCGACGAGATCGCCGCTGATTATGGGCTTGCAATCGCTGACATCTATGCGGCGATGGCCTATTACTTTGACCATCGCGCAGAGTTGGACTCGCGTACTGATTCGGATGCGTTGTTGATCGAAGAACTTCGCAGCAAATCGCCGTCCAGGCTCAAATCCAAAATTGCTGGTGATCGCCAGGATGAATGAGCCGATTCGTTTTTACCTCGACGAACATGTCGCGCATGCAGTCGCTAACGGACTGGCGAATCGGGGTGTCGATGTGTTGACGGCTTCGGACGCGGGAATGCTTGAGGCTTCGGACCTGGAACATTTGGCAATTGCATCGGCCGCGAACCGGGAGATTTTTTCCCTGGACACTGACTTTTTGCGATTTCATTCGGCTGGCCATGAACATGCAGGGATTGTGTTCGCCCCGCAACAGACAGAGATCGGGCTGATTATCGGCGGGCTAATGCTGGTGTTTGAGTTGATGTCGCCTGACGAAATGAAGAATCCTATCGAGTTTCTTTAAGGTCCAGTCGTCTTCCCAAATGGCCCGGTCATTGTCCGTGATTTTGCCCTGAAGCCGAAATCTGGATGATGAACAGGGCAAGTTTGATGGTAATCCTGACTGGGACTTGATTCCAACACCATTGGGCTGACGTTGAATCGGGATGGTGGTTGCGGTTAATCTGGGAGGTAACCCCATTTGCTACTGATTTTCTTGCCGGCCGATCGATAGCCGGGAATTGTGCCCGTCCATGACTGATTACGGCCCCTCTGATTCTGATTCGCGCGACAATTCGTTTTCGATGACGACCGTGGCGACTCCGGCGGCAAAGACCGGAATGACTGCAAAGGCGGCTGGTCCCGAAAAAGTCATCCGAAACGGGACGGTCGAAGATGTCGAGTCATCGCCGGATGAGGGCTGGAATTTCCATGCGATGAGCTTTTACCAGATTCTGCTGCGGACGGGCTGGATTTTCAAAACAGAAAGCCTGGTGATGCCGGCGGTCCTGGACATGATCGGTGGTTCAGCCTGGTTGCGTGGTTGCTTGCCGATGCTCAACCGGTTTGGGCAAAGCGTTCCTCCGATGATGGCTGCGGGGCATGTTGGCAATTCGCGAATGAAGAAGCGCTGGCTGGTCGGCACGACGGGGTTGATGGGGCTGATCTTCCTTGCCCTGGCCGTGTTGTGGCAATGGACGGGCACGATCTCAGCGACGTGGATGTCGTTGGCGGTGCTTGTTTTGTACGCAGTGTTCTTTGCGAGCACCGGCGTGAATCAACTGGTCGTTTCTTCGTTGCAGGGGAAACTGATACCGATTTTGCGGCGCGGCGAGTTAATGACGTTCAGCAGTTTGATTGGATCGGCAGTCGCAGTGTTCTGCGCGTGGATGTTGCTTAGGCGATGGATGTCTGGCGATACAGCCGACTTCACGTCGATTTTCATGTTTACCGGCGTGCTGTTCATTGCGGCCACTGTTGCAGCGATGTTGTTTCGGGAAAAGGACGATGTCTATTCGCCGACAAAGTTTTCCTTTCGGGCCCTGGCAACCGATACGGTTTCAGTCTTGCGGAATGATCCGGAGTTTCGACTGGTTGCACTTTGTGCCGGTTTATTCGGGATGATGATGACTTTGTTTCCGCATTACCAGGCTGTGGCGCGAACGCGACTGGATTTGGACATGGGTAGTCTGGTCCCATGGATCATTGCCCAGAATCTGGGTGTTGCCCTGTTTAGCATTCCAGTTGGCTGGCTGACGGACCGTTTTGGAAATCGCCTTGCCCTTCGGTTCGTAATGTTTGGTTTGTGCCTGGTTCCGGTGTTGGCGCTGGGCATTTCCAGAATTGAAAATGCGTCAGAGCACTGGTTCCTGATTGTGTTTGGATTGTTGGGTCTGACGCCGGTAACGATGCGAACATTCAACAACTACACGCTGGAGATGGCAGAGCGACAGCACCAGCCGCGATACCTCAGCATATTGAGTTTGTTGATGGCGGGCCCTGCGATTGTGGCATCGGTGGCCGTTGGGCTGTTGATCGATTATTTTGGCTACGAACTGACATTTATTTTGGTCACTGCCTGTCAAATCGGCGGTTTTCTCATGACCTTTTGGCTGGTCGAACCGCGACACAAAGGCCGAAAAATGAGGGAAAACGTGGCTGTTCGTTGACAGCTACGAACTTGTTCCGCGACAATCCCGTAGAGATTGTTCTTTCGCCAACCTGGCTCACGGCGTTACTTTTTGCAGAATGCTGTTAAGTTCCGCGACTTTGAAGCGGTTTAAAGTGGTTGCGATTTCTTTGTTCGTTCAATTGAAGGGGATTCATCCTTATGATTTGCAAGTCATGTTTGTTTGCGGGCGTAGTCGGTGCCGCATTTTTGTTTTTTCAGGGTTCCTCCACAACTGTTACCCAGGATGGAGCCGAAGCGGCACCTCAAGAAGTTCAGGCTGCCGAAACACCGGCCGTAGACCTCGAAGGCATCAAATGTGTGGTGATGGGCGAAAAAGGCAAGGCCTCCGCTGACCACGCTGTCGCCTATCGCGATGGAATGGTTTATCTCTGCTGCGAAAAATGCGTGGTGGCGTTTAACAAAGACCCGGATTCGTTCGCTGCCAAATCGAACCATCAGCTGGTCTTGACTGGCCAGTATGCTCAAACCGCTTGCCCAATTTCGGGTAAGGAAGTTTCGGCTGATTCCAAAGTTTCGGTTGCAGGCGTCGAAGTCGGTTTTTGCTGTGACGATTGCAAGGGCAAGGTCGAAGCCGAAAAGGACATGACTGCCCAGGCTGCACTGGTTTTCGGAAACGATGCGTTCGAAATGGGATTTGCGAAGAAAGCCGTTGCGATTTCGGACATTAAATGCTTCTTCATGAAAAAGAAGAACTTGAACGAGGAAAAATTCGTTGAATTCAATGGCGGAAAGGTTTATTTCTGCTGCGATTCCTGCGTCAAGCGATTCAACAAGGATCCAGACAAGTACGCCGCGATGGCCAACCACCAGCTGGTTCAGACTGGCCAGTATTCCCAAAACGGTTGCCCGATCTCGGGTGGAGATGTGGATGCAGAACAGTTCGTCGATGTAAACGGCGTCAAGGTCTCGTTCTGCTGTGTCAATTGCAAGGGCAAAGCCGAAGCGGCTGACGAAGACGCACGCGCGGAATTGGCCTTCGGAGCCGAGGCGTTTGTTCGTGGATTCAAAAAGAACTAACTCAACGGATTGAGGCGGGATGAGTTTCCCGCTTTCCGAGGGTAATTCGAACCGTCATCATTCTCCCGAATGGTGGCGGTTTTTTCGTTTTCAAATCGTAGATTCCGGCCAAACCCGTCCGCTAGCGTTCAGCCCCGTCGAAAACTGGTGTATGTCAAAGGGAGGGGTGCGGGACATACTTTTCCGCTGGTCGAACGGGACGACAGGCAACAAGGATACGCGAAAGGATTTCGCGAAATGAAGATTTTCTTTTCCGTTGGCGAGCCGAGCGGTGATTTGCACGGCGCCAACTTGATCCGCGATTTGAAACAGCGCGATCCGTCGCTGGTGTTCACTGGATTTGCCGGTCCCAAAATGCAGGCGGCGGGTTGTGAGAGCCTGTTCGATCTGACCCTGTTGCCGGTCATGTTTATTGCGGCTGCGCTTTGGAACATTCGCACTTTTCTGCGCAGGTTGCGCGAGGCCGACCAACATTTCGCGAAAAACCGCGTTGATGCAGTCGTGCTGATTGACTATCCAGGATTCAACTGGTGCATTGCGCGTCGGGCCAAGAAACACGGCATTCCGGTTTTCTATTACGGTGTCCCCCAGATGTGGGCATGGATTCCCTGGAGGGTCAAAAAGCTGCGAAGACTGGTCGATCATGTGCTTTGCAAGCTCCCTTTTGAACCAGCCTGGTTCCAGGAGCGAAATGTTCAGGCAAACTATGTAGGCCATCCGTTCTATGATGAAGTCGTCCGCCAAAAAGTCGATTGTGATTTCGTCGAGCGAATGGCCGATCCGAAAAGCCCTTTGTTGCTGTTGCTGCCCGGCTCGCGCAATCGCGAAGTTGATCGGCAATGGCCGGTCCTGCGCGATGCAGCAAAACTGGTGATGAAGCAAAGGCCTGAAACCCGCGTTGCCGTGGGATGTTTTTCCGAACCACAGCGGCAACAGGTACAAGCTGATGTGACAGCCAGGGAATTGCCAATCGACGTTTTTTGCGACAAAACTCCTGAATTGATTCGGTCCGCGACCCTCGCGTTATCCTGTAGCGGATCTGTTTCCCTGGAATTGCTGGCTGCGAGGCTGCCGACAATTATCGTCTATCGTGTGACGTGGTTTCAGCAGTTTTTGCTTCAGCGAGTCCTCGTTTGCAAGTACGTCACGCTGGTGAATCTGATGGAATGTGAGTCGATTTCGCGGGGAAACCGGCCTCTCTACTGGCCCGATCGCGCCAACGCCGAGCCTTGCCCGATGCCGGAATATGTTTATCCGGGAAACCGGACCAAAAACATTGCCAATCGCGCGATTGGGCTGCTCTCCAATCCGAAATTGCTGCAGAAAAACCGCGAATGGCTGAATCGAATTGCATCGAAGCATGCTGTTCCGGGTGCCAGTGAACGGGCCGCAGACCATATACTGAATATGCTGTTGCCGGAGCGCGATCAAGCCAATCGAAAACGTGCCGCGTAAGATGGGTGTACCGGGAGTTCGAAGACCCGGCATGCACAAGTTTCGTGTTCCAATTCAAGTTCACTGTTCACCAGAAAGTCTGTCGAGATGTTGTTGGCCGAGCCAAACCGGACTCCCTACGATTTGAATTTTGAGGTTTTCGGCATTCCGATTCGTGTCCATCCGCTCTTCTTCTTGCTGCCGTTGTTGCTGTCTCGCGGGGCGCTTTCTTCGGCAAACATGAATGTCGGAGTTGGATTGCTGGTAGTTTGTACGGTTTTCTTTGTCTCGATTCTGGTTCATGAACTGGGGCATTCGTTGGCATTCAGGTACTACGGAGTCTCGTCTCACATTACGTTGTATTGGCTGGGCGGATTAGCCGTTCCCGATGGAACGTCGTGGGGCCGGACGTCCAATCGGGGCGCGGGAACGCCTTTGTCGCAGA
Organism: Planctomycetota bacterium; assembly: GCA_043768885.1. Lineage (GTDB taxonomy): Bacteria > Planctomycetota > Planctomycetia > Pirellulales > Pirellulaceae > BJ22. The sequence goes on along the minus strand of JAYVKA010000023.1, from coordinate 7,278 downwards.
TCGTGATTTCACTCGCCGGACCATTTGCGGGTTTTGCATTGGCCGGGGTCTTTGCCGCGATCGCAATGGCAATGGGTGCAGGAATTGAACTCGGCTGGGAAGCGATATTCCCTTCGACCAGGCTTGTCGTTCCAGAAGGCGAGTTGGAGAGCCGCGCGGCTCTGTGGACTTTCCTTGGAATTGGATTGTGGATCAACATCTTCTGGAACCTGTTGAACCTGATGCCTGTTATTCCGCTGGACGGCGGGCAGGTGTCTCGGCAGATTTTTGCTGTCAATGATCCGTGGAATGGAATTCGAAACGCAACGATTCTGTCGATCGTCGTTGGCGGACTGATCGCGGTTTGGGGGCTATCTCGCGGTGACCACTTTATGGGGATCATGTTCGGAATGCTGGCATTCTCGAACTATCAATCACTGGCGATGACAGGCACTGGCGGCTTTGGCGGTGGACGCCCCTGGTAGCCGAGGCAATCTGCGATGGATGCGTTGAGATTGATGCCTGCAAATCTTGCGCAACCGGCAAACTCTCTCAAGTTGGCCTTCTCCCGATTCCGAAAACGATGAAGTACGAATGCGGGGGGGCATTCTGGATGGTCGTGCGCGCCAATGCATTTTTGGCCGTGGCAGACGTCTGAATCAGCGAGGGAAAACGGAGTCAGGTCTAAAGACTGAGTCCGGGATATCGTGTCATCTGCCGCCGACATTTCGAATTACAACAAGTCGTTTCCGGAAACAGGATTGGCTGGAAGTGCCGCCGCATGGGTCGCGGGTTGGGGCCGGATGGCCATTGAAATCTTTGTAGCCGTCGGCGATTTCAGCCTGTTCGTCTGGCGAGCCATGGTCTGGATGGTCACGCGGTTTCCACGCTTCGAAACGCTTTGGCCAAACTTTCATCAGGTCGGAGTTGCCAGCCTGCCAGTCGTAGCGCTGACTGGAACATTCATCGGCATGGTTTTGGCGGTGCAAAGTTTTTTTCAGTTTCGCCAGTTGGGACTGGAAACGCGTTTGGGTGGCGTCATCAACCTGACGTTGCTTCGCGAGTTGGGCCCGGTCCTGGCGGCCACCATGTTGGCTGGCCGCGTTGGCAGTGCAATGGCTGCGGAACTTGGAACGATGAAAGTCACCCAGCAAATTGACGCATTGACCGCGATGGGTGCAAATCCGATTCGATACCTGGTTGTGCCCAGGTTTCTGGCCTGTTTGCTTTTGATTCCCGCTCTGACCGTGATGGCGGATTTTATGGGAGTCGCTGGCGGGCATTTTTACAGCGTGATGGTGCTGGGAATCGACATGCATCACTACTGGCACAACAGTGCCCAGTTCGTAACCGAATTTGACGTGATGGTCGGACTTTTTAAGAGCTTCTTTTTTGGCGCCGCGATTTCATTGATCAGCTGTTATCAGGGCTTCCACTGTGCGGCAGGGGCCGAAGGAGTCGGGCGGGCCGCGACGGCATCGTTCGTCTACTCGTTTGTGGCAATCCTGATGCTGGACCTGTTTTTGGGGATTGGATTGGACTCGATATATTTTACTTTGTATCCCGAAGGGAGCCGGACGCTTTAGTCAAACGGCATTTGGATGATTGAGCAACTGATTGAATCGCAAAGACCACTGGTTGAACTGACGGACGTTTCCGTCGGCTTCGATGGCCAGGCGGTGCTGCGCAATATCAATCTGAATGTTCCGGCTGGCCAGACACTGGTTTTGATGGGCGAAAGCGGGTGCGGAAAAACGGTACTGTTGAAAACGATCATCGGCCTGGTTACTCCCCAGACCGGCACAGTCGAGTTTGATGGCCGGGAAATCAACAGCCTCGGAGACCGGGAAATCAGCCGGTTGCGATTGCGATTCGGTTTCGTCTTCCAGAATGCGGCCCTGTTTGACAGTATGACGATTGCACAAAACGTGGCGTTTCCCTTGCGGCAGGACGGCCGGTTTTCGGATTCGCAAATTCGCGAACTTGTGCTGAGCCGGCTGAACGAAGTCGGTTTGCCCGGAAACGTAATTTACAAAAAACCTGCGGAGCTTTCCGGCGGGATGCAGAAACGGGTGGGATTGGCACGGGCACTGGTAATGAATCCGGAAGTAATCCTGTACGACGAGCCGACAACGGGGCTGGATCCGATCATGACCGACATCATCAATCAATTGATCATTCGGACGCGACGAAAAAATCCGGTGACCAGCATTATTGTTACGCATAACATGGAGACGGCTCGCAAGGTGCCGGATCGCGTGATCATGCTCTATCCTTTGTGGCGACTGGACCATGACGAGCCGCAAATCATTTTCGACGGCCCGCCGGAAGGAATGGATACTTGTCGAGACCGCCGCGTCAGACAGTTTGTGAACGGTGAAGCTGGACAGCGATTGATGGAAATGGTCTCCGAACAGGCGGCTGAAGAATGGTAACGGGCGATTGGAATGGAAACTTTGGCAACAAATCAATAACAGGGACTAGTACTGGCTAATGGACAATCGTTGGGTGCAATTCAGGGTTGGCATGTTCGTCGTTTTGGCGATGGTCGTGCTGGGCCTGCTGATCTTTCTTAATAGCGAAGGCTGGACCAGCCAGCACACGCTGCTTGTGAAAGCCCGGACTGCGCCTGGCGTTACCCAAAACACACCGATTCGCCGCAATGGAATCCTGATCGGACGCGTTGGCAGCGTGACAGCCGAGGACGACCATGTCGAAATCGTGATGCGAATCAATGACAAGGCTGATGTCTACGCGGAAGAAATTTGTTCGATTGGAACAGATTCATTTCTGGGCGATGCCGCGATCGAGATTATTCCGGTCGGAAAAGAAGTGCGGGGAGAGAAACTGAATCCCGGCGAGGCAATGCAAAAGGTCAGTGTTCGCCGCAACCCGATGGAGATCGTGGATGTGGCGATCAATCTGGAAAACGACATTGCCGACACACTGTTCGCCATTCGCATGGCCGGATTTTCGATTCAGGAAGCCGGGATGGGTGTCCGCGACATCACGGAACGTGTTCAGGGAGCCCTGGGCGAAAACGATGGCGAATTCCGGAAATTGCTGACCAACTTTCGGGAAACGAGTGAACAGGCCAAACGGGCTCTGGACAATTTCAATCGAATCTTCGAAGGGATCGACGAAGTCGTTGACGAAGAGTTCAAGGCCCGCATTCGCGACACCGTCCAAAAGCTGCCCGAAATTTTTGATGAAATGAGAGTCACTATCAAGGACACCCGCGATACGATCAATTCGTTCCGCGACATCAGCGGTTCCGCCAAAACGAACCTGCAAAACATCGAGGTTTTTACCGAATCGCTCAAAGAGAACGGCCCAGAGATTCTGGAGCAAGTCAACGCGAGCATGTCCAAAGTGGATGAAGTCGTGTTCGAAGTCAAAAAGTTCATGGACTCGATCGCAAAATTCCGAAGTGGCGACGGTACGCTGGGAAAACTGATGAACGACCCGGAACTGTATGACAGCGTCAACAAAGCCGCGAAAAACATCCGCGACATGACAGTTCAACTCGAACCGCTGGTCAAAGACCTGAGAATGTTCGCCGACTCGATAGCCCGCGACCCGCGGCAACTGGGCGTTCGTGGAGCGATGGACGCACGGCCCCTCGGAACCGGTTACAAGGGGACCACAACCGGTCGGGAAAGAAATAATCGGGAATAGCCCCATTGGCACGTCCGTGGAACCTTGCAACGACCCAGCCAAGGGAATCAGGCCAGATTAATTCCTGCGATTGGGGATTGAATATCGAAGCAAAATTGGTGAACAAAACCGGGCCCAGGCCATTACGATTTCGTTGGCACCTTTCGGGATTGATACCAATTGACCAACACGACCAGAACGATTCCGATGACAACACCCAGCAGGATTCCCTGGCCGATTCCGATTGCGACGGGGTCAAAGTCTGGAGAATCGCCGCCGACAAAAACCGTGCGGTAGTATCCAGTCGCGATCGAACCGAGAGTCGCGCCAGCACAAGCACCAAGTACTCCCCCTCCAAAAGTTCTTCCGAATACTGCACCAATTCACCAAATCAGCTTGCGCGGCGAACGCTCGTCGGCCTTCGGCTTTTTCCTTGGCGAGACATGCGGATTTTCGATTTCCATTTTTGCATTTCGCCTAACTGAAAAATATTCTCAACGAGTCTTCACTCAATCGAGAATCAGTTTGGCAGGCGTGGAGGGAAACAGCAAGTTAAGCGGTGTGGCAATGCATGACTTGCAAAAGTGCCGAAAGCAACTCCCGGAAGAATCTATCACTGCCCGTTCGGTTGGCCTACAATGGAGTGGTCCAGTTACTTGATCGGTCCGGTTACGGTTCCGCGATAGACGTCGTTTCGCAGTTGGGTTGCGCGATCGACCAGGTGGTTTTCCTGGACCAGTTCCTTGGGTTGCATCGTGAAATCCAGGACGCGGACGTCGCGGCGTTCCTTTAGGCCAAAATTTTCCGAGAACAGGGAGACGGGAAACACTTCGTACCACGGCGGACGAATTCGCTGTTTGACCCGGGTCGTCTGGAAACCGTCTTTTTGAAGTTCAATTTCCCGCGTGCCGTAATAGGTAAACGGAACGCTGACTGGTGAATGCCCAACGACCTGCCGATCAACTGACACCAAAGCTCCTTCAGGGAAACTTTGAATCAGCAGTCTTCGCTGAACACATCCAGTTGTGCAGACTGACAGAGTCAGAATCGTGATTGCGAAAATCAGGAATTTCAAATTCTGTCTCCTGTCGTTCTGTGGTTACAAGCGATGGGCACGAACCAAATTGGTTCGGAGGGAGGGGCTGATTTGGGGGCCGGGGAGTATAGTGGTGTCATAATGTCAAAAACAGGTCGTTTTTTTGCCGGATTGGCAATGAATGGCGGTATGGCTGAATAGCCCTAGAGAGTAAAATCGCAAGATTATCGACTTCGCCCCTTTGACAGCAACAACTGATTGCTATCGAATTTCGACCGCAACAAGCGTCTTGAGGTCTGGAATTGGCCGCTATTACCGGAATCACTCCCGCACAGATCTGAATGTCCGAAAATATTGTCAAATGGGATGCAATGATGGAGGTGGCATCGCTCACCGACATCGGGATGCGACGGACAAATAACCAGGACAACTTCGTCGTCTGGTACGCCCCGTCGATGGAACAATGGGAAGAGCGAGGGCATCTGTTTGTAGTCGCTGACGGAATGGGCGCTCACGCGGCGGGCGAATTGGCCAGCAAGATTGCTGTCGATAATATCCCGCATTTGTTTACCAAGTATCGGACGATACCCGCGCCAGAAGCCTTGAAACGGGCTCTCGAAGACGCCAACGCGGAAATTCACCGACGTGGCCGGGCGAACGAAGAATTTCACAACATGGGTACGACTTGTAGCACCCTGTTATTGACCAATCAAGGCGCTTTTGCGGGCCACGTCGGAGACAGCCGCGTCTACCGGTTGCGTGGTCACCAATTCGAACAGCTGACGTTTGACCACAGCCTCGTTTGGGAAATGCGACAACAGGGATCATCGTCCGAGTACGATACTCCAGGCGGTTCGCGGATTCCAAAAAACGTAATTACCCGGTCTTTGGGACCTTATCCAGAAGTCCAGGTTGACCTCGAAGGGCCCTACGACGTCCAGCCGGGCGACCAATTCATGCTGTGCAGCGACGGGCTGACGGGTCAGATCGAAGACTCTGAAATCGGGGCGTTAATGAACGCCTTGCCACCGGCGGACGCAGCCAAAGTCCTGGTCGATTTGGCAAACCTGCGCGGTGGCCCGGACAATATCACCCTGATTATCGTTCGCATTGTCGGGCCTCAACTGGCCGCCGAAGGGTCCAAAAAGTCAAGGTCTGGTTCGGCAAACGGCGGCGGGAAGAGGTCACTGCTGGGTGCATCTCGGTTCATCGGCCCGTTGTTGTGGTCACTGATGGGAGTGTTGCTGTTGGCCGGATGGTGGCTGTTCAACCTGACGAACAATCCGCTGGTCGCATTGATTCCGTTGTTACTCGCGGTTGGAATGCTTGCGATTATTCTTGTGCGATGGATGCAGGCTTCTCCGCCAGGAGTTGTAGATGTTCCGCCGCCGCCAGGTGGCAATGGGCCCTACGTAAAAATTGATTGCAGGCCGGCATCGTGGAAGACGGTCGATCACCTGCGCGACATGGTCCAGCAGATTCGCGACGCCGGTGCGCAGAAGGGCTGGCAGATTCCGGAATCGGATCTTCAACAACGATTGGCCCGTGCCGAGGCGATGGCGGCGACCCGTGACGTTCGGGCGACGCTGAAAGAGTTCGCGCTAATCATCTCGTTTCTGATGGAACAGCTTCGCCGAAAAGGGCGCAAGAACAGCTAGCGTCATGTCTTGTTTTTCAGACTTTTTCTCTTGAAACTCTGAACCAATCGCAAGTCAATTTGCGTAGTATTTTGCCGGTCTTTGTGTTAGAAGATCGAGCCTGACGATATGGATATCAACAGTTCCCTGGTCTGCCATGCCCACCCGAATCACACGATATGTGACGTTCGAGCTGCTTCGATCATTCGCGATTGCGCTCACAGCGATGACTTGTTTGATGGTCCTGGTTTTTCTGATCCAGGAAGGGTTGAAGGAAAACCTGACGTTGAACGCTGTCCTACGGCTGATCCCATACACGCTCCCCATGGCGCTTTGTTTTGCCATTCCAGGCACGATTTTGTTCGCCGCCTGTGTTTGCTATGGGCGGATGACATCACAGAATGAGATTTTAGCGGTAAAGGCCGCGGGGATTTCTCCGATTCGCGTGATCGCGCCTGCACTCGTAGTTGCTTTTGCACTCAGTGCGGCCACGGTTTGGCTGAATGACGTCGCTGCTTCGTGGGGCCGCCGTGGAATCTACCAGGTGGTATTGCAGACGTCGGCGCAGACCATTTATTCCATGCTTGGTTCCCAGGGCTCGCTTTCCAAAGGCAAAATCCATATTTGGGTTGATGGCGTCGAAGGCGAAAATCTTGTTCGACCTTTCATACTTTGTTCCGGAAGCGACCCGGACTCTGGCATGGAAATTCGGGCTCACCTCGCCCGCATTCTGGTCGATGCGGAAAACGAACGGTTGATCATTCGATTGAAAGACGCTGATATTACAGCAGGCAAAAAGGCGTCGGTTTCAGTTGACCAGCATGATATTTACGTTCCCCTGGGCGACGTTACCAAAAACAACAACGACAAGAAGAATCCGTCGGTTTTTGCCCTCAACCAGATTCCCGGCGAAATACAACTTCAACAGGCGAGAACCCGCGGAACGAGGGCCCAACTGGGCGCGTGGAT